>JAJTHJ010000331.1 GCA_021298875.1 Burkholderiales bacterium
GCTCGGGGAGAAGCGGGTGTTCCGTATGTTTCTTCGACAAGGCCCACGGCCGGCTTGACCGTAACCGACGGTCGCTGTCCCGGCCACCGCATCGCAGTCAGCAGCACACCAAGCGCGGCGAGCAGCTCGGCCCGGCGCGCAGCGCAAAGCCCGTTGCGCACGCGCGGCTTAAGCTAGGCGCCCCGCCGCTGCTTCACCCCACTTCATGCGCACCTTCGAACGGCTCTTCGTCCAGGTTAACCGCTGGCTGCTGATCGGTTTGCTGGCGGCGATGGTGGTGGTGGTGTTCGCCAACGTGGGGATGCGCTATCTGCTC
The DNA here is from genome assembly GCA_021298875.1 of Burkholderiales bacterium. GTDB lineage: Bacteria > Pseudomonadota > Gammaproteobacteria > Burkholderiales > Burkholderiaceae_F > JAJTHJ01. Next base: position 317 of record JAJTHJ010000331.1, read on the forward strand.
GGCACCTCGGTGATCTGGTCGGAGGAAGTGGCGCGCCATCTGATGATCTGGCTCACCTTTGTCGGCAGCGGGCTGGCGCTGCGCAGCGGCGCGCAGATCGGCATCGACAGCCTGCAGGATGCGCTGCCGCCGCGCGCCGCGCGGGCGCTGCGAGCGCTGCTGGCGGCGGGGATGCTACTGCTGTTCGTGGCGCTGGCGTGGTACGGCGTCGATTACGCGCTGCGCACGCGTTTTCAGATCAGCGCGGCGCTGGGGATCTCGATGTTCTGGGTCTACAGCGGCATGCCGATCGGCTGCGCGCTGCTGGCCGCACATCTGCTGCTGATCGTGCGCGGCTATGTGCGCGGGCGCGAGTTCGTGGCCGACGATGGCGTCGACCACGACGCCGCGGCGGCGCTGTGAGGGGCGCTGGATGACGATGTCGATCATCCTGGCGGTGGCCACGGTCGTGCTGCTGGCGCTCGGCCTGCCGGTGGGCTTCACGCTGGCCGGCGCCACGCTGCTGGCGGTCTGGGCCGGCAGCGACTTTCCGCTGGTGGTGGTGTTGAAGGAGATGTTCGTCGGCATCGACAGCTTTGCCCTGCTGGCGGTGCCGTTTTTCATCCTCGCCGCCGAGCTGATGAGCGGCGGGTCGCTGACCGAGGTGCTGCTGCGCTTTGCCAGCCAGTTCGTCGGCCACCGGCGCGGTGGGCTGGGGCATGCCAACGTGCTGAGCTTGACGCTGTTTTCCGGCATCAGCGGCTCGGCGCTGGCCGACGCCGCCGGCCCCGGCGCGATGCTGATCCGGATGATGGAAAAAGCCGGCTACGACCGCGCCTACGCGGCGGCGCTGACCGCCTCGACGGCGATCATCGGACCGATCATCCCGCCGTCGATCATCATGATCATCTACTGCCTGCAGGATGATCGGGTCACGCCGCTGGCGCTTTTCATGGCGGGCATCCTGCCGGGGCTCGTGATCGCCGCGGCGATGATGGTCACCAACCAGATCGTCTGCATCCGGCGCAACTACAAGTCGGACCTGCCGCGGCCGAATTTGGCGCAGATGCTCGCCAACTCAGTGCGCGCGATTCCGGCGCTGCTGCTGCCGGTGATCATCCTGGGCGGCATGCGCTCGGGCATCTTCACGCCAACCGAGGCTTCGGTGGTCGCGGTGGTCTACGCGCTGCTGGTCGGCAAGTACGTTTATCGCACGCTGCAATGGGGCGCGGTGCCGACGATCCTGGCGCGCACTGCGATCCTGACGGCCTCGGTGCTGTTCATCGTCGCAGCGAGCAACGCCTTCGCCTGGGTACTGACCACCGAGAACGTACCGCAGGCCATCTCGGCCTGGATTGCGCATCTGGGCCTGGGGCCGATCGCGCTGCTGCTGATCATCAACGTCTTCCTGCTCGTCTTCGGCATCTTCATCGAGCCGCTGCCCGGCGTGATGGTGCTGGTGCCGATCCTGGCGCCGGTGGCGCACGCCGCCGGCATCGACCCGGTGCACTTCGCGATGATCGTGATCTACAACCTGACGCTGGGGATGATCACGCCGCCGGTGGGAGGCTTGCTCTTCGTCACCAGCGCGGTGGCGCGGGTGCCGCTGACCGAGCTGTCGCGCGAGTTGAAGCCGTTCATGGTCGCGCACTTGATCGTGCTGGCGATCCTCACGCTCTGGCCGTGCCTGTCGACCTGGCTGCCGTCGATCAGCGGGTTGGCGGCGCGCTAGTCCGCACCAACGAATAACGGGCCGCGGCGGCCCGTTTCTCGCACGCCGGCGCCCGACCTACTTCACGTCCTGGATCCGCCGGATGTTGTCGGCGCCGTACTTCTTGGCGAAGTCGGTCCACACCGGCGTGAGCGCAGTGCGGAAGGCGTTGCCATCGACGGCGACCACCACCTCCATGCCGTCGGCGCGCAGTTGCGCGATGCCGGCGGCTTCATCGTCGTTGACCTTCTTGCGCTGAGCGGCGGCGCCGGTCTTGGCGGCCTCGCGGAACGCGGTCTTGTCGGCGTCCGACAGCTTGTTCCACAGCGCCGGCGACATCAGCAGCAGGGCCGGCGAATAGACGTGACCCGTCAGCGACAGGTGCTTCTGCACTTGCGAGAACTTCGAAGACAGAATCACCGGAATCGGGTTTTCCTGACCGTCCACTACGCCCTGTTGCAAGGCGGTGAAGAGTTCGGAAAACGCCATCGGCGTCGGCTGCACGCCGATCGACTGGAAGGCCTGGATATGCACCGGGTTCTGCATGGTGCGCACCTTGAGGCCCTTGACGTCGTCGGGCTTGACGACCGCGCGCTTGCTGTTGGTCAGGTGGCGGAAGCCGTTCTCGGTCCAGGCCAGCGCGATGATGCCCTTGCCCGGAAACTTGGCGAGAATCTCCTGGCCGATCGGGCCGTCCAGTGTCTTGCGCGCATGGTCGTAGTCGCGGAACAGGAACGGGATATCGACGATGCCGACCTCCGGCACGAAGTTGCTGACCGGCCCGGTCGAGGTGTTGGTCACGTCGAGCGTGCCCAACTGCACCGCCTCGATGCTGGCGCGCTCGTCGTTGGCGCCCGCCTGGATCTGGCACTTGTAGCGGTTGGCGGTGCGCTTCTCGAGGTCGGCGCAAAACGCCTGCGTGCCGACGCCGTAGTGCGAGGTGGCAGGCGTCGGGTGCGAGACGCGGACGATGGTCTGCGCCGCCGCCGGGCCGGCCGCGGCGAGCGCAACGGCGCCGGCGCCGAGCGCGAAATTCAGGGGTTTCATGCGGTCTCCTTGTCGTTGAAAATGGCGGCGACTGCCGGGACGGCGAGTGTCGCGCGTTTGGAAGCGGGCGAAGGCTGCCGCAGCCGCGGGGCGCTTGTCAAGAAAAGCAATCCACTCTTCGGTCTCAGCCGGCCGCGGCCGAGCGCCGGTTCCACCAGCCGGCAATCTCACCGACGATGCCACGCCGAAACGCCATCACGCACAAAACAGGAAGGGTCGAATCACTCGCGCGCCCTGGACGAGGCGATATCTGCCTTGTTCTGATGGTCGGCCGTCAGCAGTTCGATCTTCTCGTCGGGGAGCTGCTTTTCCATGTCGGCGATCGCCAACTTGATCGACTCGACGCCGCCGGCGCCGTTGAGACCGATCAGCGCGTGGATGCTGCCGCCGCACCTTGATGTTCACGTCGTTGACGGCGACGAAACCCTTGAACGCCCTGCTCAGGCCGCGGGTTTCGAGAATGACTTCTGCGGTCGCGCTCAGCGCGGCAGCTCCGGCGCCGCCTCGGTCGCGGGGGCCGCGACGCGCGGCGGCCACCGCAGGATCGGGTCGAATTCCGTCAAGAACCGCCGTCTCCTTGTCCGGCTCATGTCGCGCTGTCCCGCAGGTCGGCTTGCCGCGTCGGCGGCAGCCCACGCTGTGTTTGCGATGGCGACTTGCACCCACGACAGCACCGCGTCAAGCGGGGAGCGCCGCTCAGAGGCTGTGAATAAATCTACTACGCGGCCCAATCTCGACCCTGCGGTGCTCGCCGTACGCTCTTGTACGGGTGCGCTCCGCGGGCCGATCTTGGCCCGCTCGCGACGATTTCTTCACAGCCTCTCAGTCTGTTGGCACTTGCTCGACCGGCGGCGCGCCAGCAGATACAACCTGACCCGCACCGCCGACAAGGTTGGCATAGCCCAGCGCCGCCTCGCGGTACTGGCGCGCGGCTTTGGCCTCGTCGCCGAGCGCCTCGGCCAGCCGCGCCAGCGCCAGCACGGTGGCCGGGTGCGGCTGTTGCCGCAGACTGTCTTCGAGATAGCTCTTCGCCTTGCCCCACAGTTGCTCGCGCTGGCACAGCAGACCCAGGCAGCGCAGCAGCGCCGCATCCTGCGGGTGGCGTTCCAGCCACCGCTCGGCGCGCTCGATCTGCTCGCGGCCGGGGAAGACCTGCGCGCGGGCGTATTCGTCCAGCAGGCGCGGCTCCCATTGCGTCTCCAGCGCCTCCTGCAGGGCCACGGCGGCGGCGTGGCCGCGGCCGGCCAGATTCAGCAGCCGCGCGCCTTGCAGCGCCAACTCCGGCCGACGTCGGTCGGCGGCGGGAATCTTCTTCCACTTCGCTTCCAGCGCGGCCGGGTCGTGCCGGCGTTCGCTCAGCAGTTCGCGCCAGGCGAGGCCCAGATACTTGTCGGCCAGCACCGGGTTGACCGCGTTGCGCTTGGCCAGCGCCTGCACGCCGCGCACCACCTGCTCCCAGCGGCCGGCTTGCGCGTTGGCGCCCAGCGCAATGCGCGCCGCATGGATCGAGCGTGCGCCGCTGCCCGTGTGCAGTTTGTCGATGGCCGCGAGCGCACGCTCGCCTTCGTGGCTCTCCGCCCACATCTCGGCACCGCTCACCAGCTGCGCCACGGCCAGGTCGCGGTCGCCGTCCACACGCTCCAGCCACTCGTCGCGACGGCCGGCCTCCTGCATGCGGTGCGCGGCGCGCGCGCCGATCAGCGCGGCCACGCCGGCATCAGCAGGTGTGGATTGCGCCGCGCGCGCCTCGCGCTCGGCACGGGCGAAGCGGCCCTCGAACAGCGCCTTGATCGCCGCCCGCAGCGCGCGCCGGCTGCCGGCATCAGTGCGCCGCTGCCGGTACGCGGCCACCTGGTGCGGAAAATCCGTCACCCGCTGCACCAGCCAGGCGGCGAGCCAGACCGCCAGCAGCAGCGCCAGCAGCAGCAGCACGAACAGGAAGAACGACAGTTCGACGCGATACGGCGGCGCGAAGAACACCACCAGTCCCTGCGCATCGACGCCGAGCAGCGCAATGCCGATGCCGA
>JAJTHJ010000024.1 GCA_021298875.1 Burkholderiales bacterium
CACCGTGTCTTGACCGCCAACCACCCCTCGCCGCTGTCCGCCCGCCGCCCACCGCAACCGTTCCTTGGTTGCCGGCACTTCTCGCAGGCCAACGCCTTTCTCGCGGCGAGTGGCCGCGGCTCTATCGACTGGTGCGGCTAAGCGCAGCGCCCAGCCAAGCTGCGCGCAGCTTGCGCGCGGCAGCGGATGCGCGCTGATCGACCGCCAGCAAAAATTTCGGCGGTGGCAGCTTGGCCAGCGCCACATCGAAGCGCATCAGTTCATCGCGGCGGAAGGCGAGCAGTTCGACCGTATCGCCCGGCGCGTAGCGCGCCAGCAGCCGGTCGAGATTGGCGCGGGTGATCCGCAGACCATCCAAGGCGACCAGCACGTCGCCGCCGGACAGGCCCGCCGCCTGCGCCGGCGTGCCATCGAACACCTGCGTCACGCGACAGTCGCCGCCGCCGGCTTCGGTCTTGACGCCGAGCAGCGCGAAGTGCGCGGACTCCAGCGCCGGCTTGCGCTCGAAGACGATGCCAAACGGCGCCAGCAGCGCCGCGAAGTCCGGGTCGCGCGTGCCCTCGGTCCACTCGCGCAGCACGCGGGCGAGGTCGCAGCCGGTGGCGGTTTCCGCGGCTTGCAGCACGTCGTCTTCCGGGACACCCGCGTAGTCGCGGCCCGCGGCCTTGTAGCGTTGCCACAGCAGCCGCATCGCGTCGTCGAGCGACTTGGCGCCGCGCGTTTGCGCGCGGATCGTCAAGTCCAGGGCCAGCGCCACCAGCGCGCCCTTCTGGTAGTAGCTGACCACGCTGTTGGGCGCATTCTCGTCCTGGCGGTAGCACTTGATCCAGGCGTCGAAGGAACTCTCCGCCACGCTTTGCTTCAGCCGCGACGAACGTTGCAGCACGGTGGTCAGCGTGTCGGCCAGCGTGCCGAGGTACTGCGCTTCGGTGAGCAGTCCCGCACGCGCCACCAGCAGGTCGTCGTAGTACGAGGTGAAGCCCTCGAAGGCCCACAAGAGCCGCGTGTGGTTTTCGCGCGTGAGGTCGTAGGGCACGAAGGTGGCGGGCTTGATCCGCTTGACGTTCCACGCGTGGAAGTACTCGTGGCTCGCCAGCCCGAGAAAGCGCCGGTAGCCCTCGGTGGCGTCTTTCATGCCGACATAAGGCAGGTCGTCGCGTTTGCAGATCAGCGCGGTGCTGTTGCGATGCTCCAGCCCGCCGTAGCCCTCACCCACCGCCAGCGTCATGAAGCGGTAGCGGTCGAACGGCGCCGAACGGCTGCGCGGCTCGAAGAAGCGGATCTGCGCCTCGCACACGCGCGCCAGGTCGGCGGTCAGCCTGGGCAGGTCGAGTTTGGGCGCGCGCCCGGTGATGGCGATCTCGTGCGGCACGCCGAGCACCTCGAACTCCGCGTGCGCAAAGGTGCCCATCTCGACCGGGCAGTCGATCAACTCGTCGTAATCGGCGGCGGTGTAGGTGCCGAAGGCGCCGCGCCGGGTGCCGCGCGCGGGAGTGAGGCCGGTGATGAGCTTCCACTGCGCGTACTCGCGTCCGGCCGGCGTCAGGATGTCCACCACGCAGTCCTCGGCCTCGTGGCCGAGTGGCAACAGGAAGACGCTGGTGCCGTTGAAGAAGCCGTGCGTCCGATCTAGATGCGCGGCGCGCACCGACAAGTCCGACGCATAGACCTCGTAGGCGAGCGTCAGCGGCCCATCTACCGGAGCCGCTTGCCAGGTGTGCTTGTCGAGCTTGCCGAGCTTGACCTTGCGGTCGCCGGCAAAGGCGACGATCCGCACGATGTTGCGCGCGAACTCGCGGATCATGTAACTGCCGGGGATCCACGCCGGCAGCATCAAGCGCTGCCCGGCGGGGTCGGGCCGCTCGACAGTGAGCGTGACGTGGAACAGATGCGCGCCGGGGTCGGCGGGGCGCATCGCGTAGTGCAGGCTCATGGGGCGTCAGCCGCGAAGAACGTCCAGCACATCGGAGTGAAACTCGCGCCGGTACAGGATGAAGATCACGCCCGCGGTGCCGACCGCGAAGGCCAGCGGCGAGAAGAACCACAGCACCGCGGCAAAGGCCATGTAGTAGGCGCGCAGCCCGTCGTTGAAGGTTTCCGCCGCCAGACCCACGACGCGGCCGGCGCGGCGCGAATAGTCGTCGCGGTCCACCTCGCCGCGGGCGAAGGCCTGCGGGTCGGGCATCGAGGCGATCAGCAGCGCGCCGAAGGTGTATTGCCGCAGCGCCCAGGTGAAACGGAAAAACGCGTAAACGAAGATGCCGGTCAGCACGAGGAGCTTCAGGTCGAACACCAGGATCGACGTGCGCGCGGCAAACGGAATCTCGCGCACGAGTTCGTTCGCCTTGTCCGAGGTGCCGAGCAGCGCCAGCAGGCCGCCGACGATCAGGATCGTGGTCGAGGCGAAGAACGACGGGCTGACCGACAGGTTCTGCACCACCACGCCGTCGATCACCCGGTTGTCGCGCAGCGTCGCTTGCCGCATCCACAACTGGCGATAGTGGTTGGTGGTGGCCAGCAGCGAGCCGTCGCGCTGGCTGCGGTGGCGGGCAAAGCGCGCGTAGACGATCCACGCAGCAAAGTAGCCGAGCAGGGCGGCCCAGTCTGGCCAGGGCAGCACGCGCAGCAGTTCGGCCGCACTCATCGCGCAGTGGCCACCGGTCAACGCCCTTTCAGTCGGGCGACGATCCACACCACGACCCCGGCCGCCATCACGTACAGCGCCACTTGCACTGCCTTGTTGACGAGCGCCCATTCCATGCTCTTGTAGAGCAGGAACGCGCAGGTGGCGACGAACACCATCGGCAGCACCGGATACAGCGGCACGCGGTAGGGCCGCGCGACGTGCGGCTCCTTGAAGCGCAGCACGAAGAGCGCAATGCCCGTCAGCAGGAAGAAGAACCAGAACACCGGTGCGGTGAACTCGACCATGAACTTGACGCCGCCCTGATTGGCCGCCGCCAGCAGCACCAGCGCCAACGACAGGCCGCCGGTGGCCAGATAGGCGGCCACCGGCGCGTCGCGCTGCCCGCTCCAGCGGCCGAGGAAGGCAAATAGCTTCCAGTCGGTGCCGACCGAATAGTTGGTGCGCGCGGCGACGATCATCGTTGCGTTGATCGAGGTCAGCGCGGCGAGTGCGGCCACCTCGCCCACGAGCTTGGCGCCGGCCTCGCCGAACAGCAGCGCCGCCACGTCGGCCGCCGGCGCCTTGGCCGACTTCAAGCCGTCGAAGCCCAGGCCGAGCCAGAGCGCAGCGACGAACAGGAAGTAGATCAGCGTGACCACGCCCAGGCCCAATACCAGCACCTTGACGATCGAGCGCGCGCCGCCGCGCACCTCGGCCGAGATGTAGGCCGCCTCGTTCCAGCCGCCGAAGGTGAAGAGCACGAACAGCAGCGCGGTGCCGAACGCCGCTGGCGCCGGCGGCAGCGCCGCGGCGGGCGCGCTGCCGGCCGGCGCCGGCGCGGCAAAGCCGGCGACCACCACGGCGAGCATGCCGAGCAGCAACAGACCAGCCATCACGTTCTGCGTGCGCGAGGATTCACGCAGCCCGGCGATGTTCACCGCGGTGAGCACCAGCACGATCAGCACCGCGTAGATCGTCGAGGACTGCGCACCCAGCGGCACGATGCGCGTCATGTAGTCGCCGAAGAC
>JAJTHJ010000232.1 GCA_021298875.1 Burkholderiales bacterium
CGACACCGACACGCCTTAGCCGTAGGCGATCGTCGCCTGCTCGATCGGCCGCCACGCCTTGTACGGCCGCAGCGACCCCGCCGCCGAGCCGGGGAAGCCCACGCGCGGCGCCTGACCGAAGCCGAAGTTGGTGTAGGTCTCCCACAGCGTCTGCGCCGGCAGGTCGAGCGCGATCTTCACCGTGCCGACGTTGCTCGACTTGGCCACCACCTGCGCCACCGTGAGCAGCCCGTGCGGGTGCGCGTCGCCAATGGTGCGGTTGCCGATGGTGAGCCGCCCCGGCGCGGTCTGGATCGTCTGCTCGGGCGTGACCAGCCCGCGCTCCAGCGCGGCGGCCACGGCAAAGGGCTTCAAGGTCGAGCCGGGCTCGAAGGTATCGACCAGCACGCGGTTGCGCGCCAGTTGCGGGTTCCAGCCGGCGCGGTGGTTGGGGTCGTAGCTCGGCCAGTTGGCGAGCGCCAGCACCTCGCCGCTGCGCGCATCGAGCACCACCGCCGCCGCGCCCTTGGCGCGATGCTGCTCGACCGCCTGCTTCAGCGCCGACTGGGCGATGTACTGGATGCGGTTGTCGAGCGAAAGCGCCAGATCGGTGCCGTCGGTCGGCATGCGCAGCCAGTCGCCATCGACCACGCGTCCGAGCCGGTCCTTGATCACCGTGCGGCTGCCGGCGCGGCCCGCCAGTTGCGCGTCGAACACGCGCTCCACGCCCTCCTGCCCGCGGTCGTCGGCGTTGGTGAAGCCCACCACGTGCGCGGCGGTCGCGCCTTCCGGATACTGGCGCTTGAACTCGGGGCTGGCGTGGATGCCTTCGAGCTTCATCTCGGCGATGCGCGCGGCCAGCGCCGGCTCCACCTGCCGGCGCAGGTAGACGAAGCTGCGGTCCTCGGCCTCCAGCCGGCGGCGCAGTTCGGCCGGCGGCAGTTCCAGCAGCTTGGCCAGTTGCGCGACCTGCTCCGGCGTGGCGGTGACGTCGTCGGGGATCGCCCACACCGCGTGCGCCGGCACCGAGGCCGCCAGCACCACGCCGTTGCGGTCGGTGATGCGCCCGCGCGTGGCCGCCACCTCCAGCGTGCGGGCGTAGCGGATCTGCCCCTGCTGCTGCAGAAACTCGGTGCCGAAGCCGCCTTGCAGGTACACCGCGCGCCCGGCCAGCGTGACGAAGCCGGCAAAGAGCAGAAACAGGATCAGCTTCGAGCGCCACGCCGGCAGCCGCACCGCCAGCAGCGGGTGGCCGTCGCCGGGGCTGTGCGCGGCGGCGCGCGGGCGGCGGGTGCGCGCGACCATTACCTGACCTCCCCCGCCGGCTGCGCCGGTAAGGTGGTGGTGTGCGCGGGGTCGGCCGGACGCAGCCCCTGCGCGCGCGCGGCGGCCTCGACCGCGGCCGGCTGCGCGGCGCGCGCGAGCTCGACCTTGAGCCGCTCGCCCTCGGCCTTCAACTGGCGCGCGCGCTGCTGCTCGCGCTCCAGATCGACAAACAGCCCGCGCGCGCGGTGCTGCGCAGTGATGGCACCGAGCGCACTGGCGACCAGCAGCGCGGCGAGCAGCCAGAGGCCGAGGCGGCGGATCATTCGGCCTCCCCGGGAGATATGCCTTCTTGCGGCACCGACGCCCCCACCCCAACCCTCCCCCGCAGGCGGGGGAGGGAGTTACTCCCTCCCCTGCGAAGCGGGGGGCGAAAGCGGTGTTTCGCAGAGCGAAGCTCTGCGCCGCTGGAGCGGCGAGGCCCTGCAAGGCCGAGACTGGACGGGTTAGGGTGGGGGCGTGGCTCTCCACCGCGAGACGCAGCACCGCCGCCGCCCTCGGCCTCCCGCTGCGGCCACGGCGCCGCAGTGCGCTCGGCCACACGCAACACGGCGGAACGGGCGCGGGGATTGCCGGCGACTTCGACCTCGTCCGGCAGCACCTTGGCCAGCAGCTTCAGCCGCGGCGCGGGCAGGTCGTGCGCGCGCAGCGGCAGGCGCGAGTCCGCGGCGCGCTCCGGGTGCGCATGCGCGGCCATGAAGCGCTTGACGATGCGGTCTTCCAGCGAATGGAAGGCGATCGCGGCCAGCCGGCCGCCGGGGGCAAGCGCGTGCAGAGCGGAGTCGAGCACTAGCGCCAATTCCTCAAACTCTTGATTGACGTGAATCCGTACAGCCTGAAAGCTGCGCGTGGCCGGGTGCTGTGCGGCGTCTTTGCGTCCCGCGCGCGCCGCGCCGGGGATGGTCGCCGCCACGAGTGCGGCAAATTCGCCGGTGCTTGCGACCGGCCGCCCTGCCGCGCGGCGAGCCACAAGCGCCGCTGCAATCCGCGCAGCAAACCGTTCTTCGCCGTACTCACGCAGCACCCTCGCGATCTCGGCCTGCGGCGCGCGTGCGAGCCAGTCGGCCACGCTCTCGCCCACCGTGGGGTCCATCCGCATGTCGAGCGGGCCATCGAGACGCAGCGAGAAGCCGCGCGCAGCGGTGTCGATCTGCGGCGACGAGATTCCCAGGTCCAGCAACACGCCTTGCACCGACGCGATCTCCAGCGCCGCCAGCGTGGCCGCCAGGCGTGAAAACGGTGTGTGCACGAAGCGAAAACGCGGATCGGCGATCTGCGCCGCCGCGGCCGCCGCGTCCGGGTCGCGGTCCAGCGCGATCAGCCGCCCCTGCGGCGCAAGCCGCTCCAGAATCAGCCGCGCATGCCCGCCGCGGCCGAACGTGCAGTCCATATAGCTGCCGGCAGGGTCCGTCACCAGCCATTGAACCGCCGGCGCGGCCAGCACCGGCCGATGCAGGTACAGGGGTTCCATCGCGCGCGGCGTCCGTCACGGCCGGTCAGAAGACGAAGTCGGCCGCCGCGTCGGGCAGGCCCTGGGCCAGGTGTTCGCGCTCGAAGGCTTCGAGCCGCGCCGGCTCCCACAGCTCGAAGCGCTCGCCCATGCCGAGCAGCATCACGTCGCGCTCGATGCCGGCGGCGGCGCGTAACTCGGGCGAGATCAGGATGCGGCCGGTGCCGTCGATCTCCACGTCCATCGCGCTGCCCAGCATGATCCGCGGCAGCACGCGGGCGCGACCGCTCATCGCCGCGAGCGCCGCGCGCTTTTTTTCCCACTCGGGGCGCGGGTAGATCAGCACGCAGCCGTCGGGGTGGCGCGTCAGCGTGAGACGACCCTCGCACAGCGCGGCCAGCGCCTCGCGATGGCGGGTCGGAATCGACAGCCGCTTCTTGTCGTCCAGCGTCAGCTTCGACGCGCCTTGAAACACCGCTTGTCCCCTCGCCGTCTGCGGGAGGAGGGTGCAGTCAGCCCAGATTGGGCCAATCTCCCACTCTCCACCACTTTATTGCACGGGCGGACTCTAGTGCAGCACTTCTGTGCGGTCAAGCCGAGGGGGCGATTTTCTTCAATGGCGACAATGACTTAGATGCGATTTCTGAGAAAAATTCGCAGTGAAAAGGCGAACGAAATTAGGAAGATATCCTGCGAACTGAAAGTAAGGTCTCAGGAGCCGCCGCGCCTTTGCGGGCGCCGCGACGGAAAGTGCAGAGTCCGCCTGTAGGCCGGATTTTGTTCGGCGCCCTTGCGGGTGCCGCGACGATCATTTCTCTGGGCCGCGGCTCGCGCCGCCGCTCTAGCCACCTACCCGCAACCTCCCCGGGCCGGGTCGTCGGTTGCCTACTTGGTGTTGCTCCGCGTAGAGATTGCCCGTTTCACCCGGCGCGACTTACGCCGCACCGACTCGTCTCTGTTGCTCTGATCCTCACCTCACGGTGGACAGGTGTTACCTGCTACGCCGCCCTGTGGAGTCCGGACCTTCCTCGACCGACTTGCGCCGACCGCG
>JAJTHJ010000049.1 GCA_021298875.1 Burkholderiales bacterium
AGCGGTCGCCAAAGCTGCCGCCGCCGTAGTGGCTGCCCCAACCGCCCCCGCCGCCGGAGCGACCGTCGCTGCCGCCGCCGTAGCGGCTGCCCCAACTGTCGCCGCCGCCATAGCGGTCGCCCCAGCTCCCGCTGCCGCTGCCGGAACGATCCCAGCCGCCGCTGCCCCAGCTGCTGGTGCGGCTGGACGCGTTGTCGCGCGCCTGCGACTCGCTGTTCAGCCACGAGGTGTCGCCCGCCGCGCCGCCCCAACTGTTGCCGCTGTGCTGCTGCCAGCCGCCCGAGCCGTCGCTGCGGTGGACGTTACCGTCGGCGCCCGCGTAGTGCGTGTTCTGCGGCACGCCGTTGTTCCAGGTTTTGGTCTGGCCGGTCTGCGCGTTGTAGGTCGTGGTGGTCGCATCGCGGCTATAGCCCTGCGGGCCGGCGGAGTCGTTCACGCTGCGGTTGAACGTGCTGCCGCCCGCGCCGGTGGCCTGTACGCTCGAGCTGTAGCTGCGCTGGCCGGTGTAGGCATCGACGCTGGCACTGCGGTTGACCGAGCCGGTGGTGCCGGTCGCGGAGCTGAAGCTGCGGCTGGCATTGCCCGATTCGGTGCCGGTGTAGGGGTTCCAGCTGCGGCTGCCGCTGTAGCTGCCGGTGGTGCCGCGGTCGGTCGAGTAGTTGCCGGACACGCTGGTGCCGAAAGACCCGTTTGAGTCGGACCAGTAGGTGCGCGTGCCGGACGAAACGCCGTTGGGCCAACTGCGGTACACGTTGGCGCTGGCCGATCCGCAGCAGGGATAGCCGTAGTAGCCGCCAGCGTAATAGGCGCCGCCCCAGTAGGGCTCGGCCCAGGCGGCCGTCGCCAGACCCAGGCCAAAGCCCCAGGCCCAGCCGACGTAAGGGTTGTAGACCGGTGCCGCGCCGATGCCCCAGGTCACCGGCGCGCCGTACCAGACGCTGCCGATCCACGGCGAGTAGCTGTAGCCGGTGCCGTAGACGACCGTGCCGCCGACATCGACCACCGTGCCCAGATAGCCCGGTGTATAGCCGGTGTACACGACGGTGTCGGTGTAGCCGTAGACGTAAACGTAGGTCACGTAGTGCAGCGGCGAAGAGACGGGGATCTCGTAAATCGCCGCCGGCACCGAGAGCGCCGCCGTCCACGGCCCGGCGAGCGCCGGCGCCGTGAACCACACGCCGCCCGCCACCGCGTAGTAGCTCGTCGGCGTGACCTGGATGATCGGAACTTTGGAGTTGACCACGTACTGCAAGGCGGTGCCGGTCACCGGCCGCCACTGCGGCGCGCCGTCAAAGCTCGGCGTGAACTGCGGCCCGCTGGTGCGCGAGATCGCCGCGGTCTGCGGGATCGAGTTGGCGATCGCCGCCTCCTGCGCCTGCGGCGTACCGGCCACCGAGGCCAGCACCACCGACGCCGGCGAGCCCTTGGCCGGAATCTGCTTGAACGACGCCGGCAGCGCATTGCTGGCGATGAAGTTCCACGGCCCGGTCAGCCCCGGCGCGCGGTACCAGCGGCCGGCGAGCAGCACGTAGTAGGTGTTGCTGTTGGTGTCGATCAGCACGTCGGTGGCGCTGTTGTTCGCCCAGAGCAAACTGGTGCCGGTGATCGGCACGAAGTTCGGCTGCCCTTTGAAGACGATCAGCTCGGTCGGCACCTCGCTCACGTAAATCGTCGGCACGCCGTTGGCGAGCAGCGGCTTGGGGGTCGCTTGCGGGCCGCCGTCGAGCAGATCGACGGTGCCGTTCTTGGCCAGTTGCCGCGCGAGCGCGTCGAGCCCGCCCGGCGCAATGCCGGCGGCGGTCCACGGGCCGGCAATCGCCGGTGCCGACAACCAGCCGTCGTACACGTGCAGGTACCAGGTGGCGCTGCCGCGCGGACGCGCGATCAGCGCCTGGGTGTTGATCACGCGCTCGAAGTTCGTGCCCGGTACCGCGCGCACGGCGGGGGCGCCTTCGATCGGCACCAGCAGCGCCGGGCCGTAGGCGACGATCACCTTGGGCGGGGTGTTGTTCACGGCATGGCCGGTCGGCTTGACCGACTGCGAGACGGCAAGCGACGCCTCCAGGCTGTCGAGCGCCATGATCGACAGCGCGTTGTTCAAACCGGCGCGCAGGCCCGACAGGTACTGCCGGCCGTTGTCCGGCAGCGTCGGAAACTTGATCTGCGCCACCGACACGTCTTGCAGCGCGACCGTGCGCTTTTCGCGATCGACCTCAGTGCGCGCGGTGCCCCAGACGACGCCGAAGGTTTCCTCCTTGGCGCCGGTGGGCCGCAGCGCGACCGCCACCCGCCAGGACAAGGCGTTGCCTTTCCAGGATTCGATTTGCGGCTGGTAGATCAGCGCATCGGCGCCGCTCAGGCTGACGTCGCGCGGCCAGGGATCGACCGGGCCGGTCGGCTGCACGGGTACGGGGGTGGGCGCAGGCGCGGAGGCCGGTGCCGCTGCCGGCGCCTGCGCCATCGGCGCCGCAGGCGGCTGCGCGGGAGGCGGCGCCACCCAGCCGGTATCGGTGGGCGGCAGCGGCGGCGGCACGTAGTCCGCCGCGCCCTGCTGCGATGCGCAGCCCGCAAGCGCGACGGCAAACGCCGCGCCAAGCCAAACCTGGCGTGTTCCGAGATCCATGCGATTCTCCCTTGCGCGGCGCGCCGGCCGCGCCGCCTACTGCTGGCGGATGATGTTACGCGCGCCCGCTGTCCAGCAGCCCGACTGGTCGAGCGGGCAGATCACGAGGTAGGTCGCACGCTCGCCGCAGCCGGCTACACCGACCGTGTACTCCGCGCGCTCCGGCCCGCCGCGGACGTAGAAGCCGCCTTGCAGCGCCGGTTGCAGCATGTCCTTGGACAGGATCGTGCCGGTCGCGGCTGGGCAATTCAACTCGAAGCGGCCGCGGTTGACCGCGGTCTCGATCGCCTTGGGCTCGAGCTGTTGCAGGTACTGCGCGTCGGACACGCAGCCGGCAGCGAGGCCGGCGAGGATCAACGCAGACACGGTAAGACGAGGCTTCATGGCAACTCCTTCCAGAGGGTGGGGAACGCAAGCGGCCGTGGCCACATGCGGTTATGGGCAAGACTTCGCAGTCGGTGAACTGCGGGGCGAGTGTAGGTTTCACCCCGGCAGTGGCGATTGGCTTTTTCGGACAGTTTGCCGGCGACGCAACCGCGCAGTGGGTCAGCTGCGCACAGACGGCTCTTCGCGCAGCCGCTCGGCCACCGCCAAGCACTCGGCGATGTGCCGCTCGCCGATCAGCTTGACCAGGCCAAAGGAAATCGACGCCGCCGCCACCTGGCCGGCAAAGGGCACGAAGCGCAGCGCGCTGGTGGTGGCGGCCTTCGCCGCCACGCGCTTGATGACGGTCAGCACCAGTTGGCGGGTGATCAACCGTCCGGCCATCGTCGTGCCGGCCACTTCCAGCGCACGGTGGACCGTCAGGCGCTTCTTGGGGGTCAGCCGCTCGATCTGCTCGGGCGTCAGACCGAACTCGGCGTTGACTTCGTGCAGCATCGCCGTCAGCGTGGCCAGATCGACGGCGATGTCCAGCCCCGGCACGGGCACCGCGGCAGCCGCCGCCGAGATCGCCGCCCGCTTGGTCACCCGCTTGCGGGCGCGGTGGCGCGCGGCCTCGGCGTCGCGGAGGGTCACGGGCAGTGCGGGCAGCAGGTCGGCGTTGGCTTTGCGGCTCATTGTTTGCGGCAGCGCGGCAGCGCCGCGCATGATCTGGATCAGAAGTCGGCTGCCACCGGTAGCGTTACTCTCGGCAACCCGGTCAATATAATCGGTCGCTGCGTCAAGACCTTATGCATCTGCTGACCTTCGGCCTGAACCACCAGACCGCGCCGCTTTCGCTGCGCGAGAAGATGGCATTCGTGCCGGAGGAGGTCGGCCACACCATCTCCCGCATGCGCGATGCGCTTGGCGCGCGTGAACACGGCCAGTTGACCGAAGCGGCCATCGTCTCCACCTGCAACCGCACCGAGCTCTACTGCGCAGTCGAAGAACCGCAGACGGCCAGCGGCGCGCTGGGCGAGTTTCTGGCCGAAACCAAGCGGCTGGATGCAACCGAACTCAAACGCTCCACCTACGTGCTGCCGCAGGTCAACGCGGTGCGCCACGCCTTCCGCGTGGCCAGTGGCCTGGACTCGATGGTGCTGGGCGAGCCGCAGATCCTCGGCCAGATGAAGCAGGCCGAAAAGCTCGCGCGCGATGCCGGCGGACTGGGCTTGCTGCTCAATCACCTGTTCCAGCGCACCTTTGCGGTGGCCAAGGAAGTGCGCAGCACGACCGAGATCGGCGCCCATTCGGTGTCGATGGCCGCCGCGGCGGTACGCGTGGCCGAACGCATCTTTGGCGAACTCTCCGACAGCCACTGCCTGTTCGTCGGCGCGGGCGAGATGATCGAACTGACCGCCACCCACTTTGCTGCGCGCCACCCGAAGTCGATTGCCGTGGCCAACCGCACGCTGGAGCGGGCGCAGACGGTCGCCGGCAAGCTGCACGGGCAGGCGCTGCCACTGGCGAGCCTGCCCGAAGCGCTGCCGCGCTACGACGTGGTGGTGTCGTGCACCGCGAGCACGCTGCCGATCATCGGCCTGGGCATGGTCGAGCGCGCGCTCAAGGCGCGGCGCCACCGGCCGATGTTCATCGTCGATCTGGCCGTGCCGCGCGACGTGGAGCCGGAAGTCGCCCAACTGAACGACGTGTACGTCTACACCGTCGACGACCTAGGCGAGATCGTCAAGACCGGCAGCGAGTCGCGCCAGGCCGCCGTCTCGCAAGCCGAAGCGATCATCGAAACGCGCGTGCGCGACTTCGAAGCCTGGCTGCAAACGCGCCATGCGGTGCCGGTGATCCAGGGCCTGAAGAGCCGCGCCGAGGCGCTGCGCGACGCCGAGGTCGAGCGCGCCCGCAAGCAACTGGCGCGTGGCGACGACCCGCAGGCGGTGCTCGAACACCTGGCGCAGGCGCTGACCAACAAGTTCCTGCACGCCCCGGTGAGCGCGCTGCACCAGTCGGCCAACGAAGATGAGGCCGCCCGCGCGCGGCTGCTGGCGCTGCTCGGGCGCTTCTACAACTCCACCTCCGATCATTAGCTGCTGCGCGTTGCGCGCACGCGCGCGGCGCGTGCGCGGCTGCGTGCGCTCGCTGGAAAGCTCCGATGAAACCTTCGATGCACACCAAACTCACCCAGCTCGCGCGCCGGCTGGAGGAGATCGACGGCCTGCTGTCGCACGAGGACGCCACGCGCGACCTGAACCGCTTCCGCACGCTGTCACAGGAGCGCGCGGAGATCGAGCCGGTGGTGGCGCGCTTTCACGACTACAACCGCGCGCAGGCCGATGCGCTGAGTGCGCAGGAGCTGCTGAGCGACCCGGACATGCGCACGCTGGCCGAGGAAGAACTGCACGCCGCCCGCGCCCGCAGCGAGTCGCTGGAAGAAGAGTTGCAGAAGCTGCTGCTGCCGCGCGACCCGAACGATGAGCGCAACGTGTTTCTCGAAATCCGCGCCGGCACCGGCGGCGACGAGTCCGCACTCTTCGCCGGCGACCTGCTGCGCATGTACCTGCGCTACGCGGAGCGGCACCGCTGGCAGACGGAACTGGCGTCGTCCAACGAGTCCGACCTGGGCGGCTACAAAGAGGTGATCGTGCGCATCGTCGGCGCCGGCGCGTACTCGAAGCTCAAGTTCGAATCCGGCGGCCACCGCGTGCAGCGTGTGCCCGAGACCGAGGCGCAAGGGCGCATCCACACCAGCGCCTGCACGGTGGCGGTGCTGCCGGAGGCCGATGAGATCGACGACGTGAAGATCGACCCGACCGAAATCCGCATCGACGTCTACCGTGCTTCGGGCGCCGGCGGGCAGCACGTGAACAAGACCGAATCGGCGGTGCGGATCACGCACCTGCCGGCCGGCACCGTGGTGGAGTGCCAGGACGACCGCAGCCAGCACAAGAACAAGGAGCGCGCGATGAAGATCCTCGCCGCGCGGATCAAGGACCAGCAGCAGCGCGCGCAGCAGGCGAAGGAGGCGAGCACGCGCAAGAGCCTGATCGGCTCCGGCGACCGCTCCGAGCGCATCCGCACCTACAACTTCCCGCAGGGGCGGGTGACCGACCACCGGATCAATCTCACGCTGTACAAGATCGACCAAATCATGGACGGCGACCTGGAGGAACTCGGTGCCGCGCTGACCGCCGAATTCCAGGCTGAGCAACTGGCCGCGTTGGGCGAGACGGCGTGACCGTTGCGCAATGGCTGGCGGCGAGCGGACTGCCGCTGGCGGAGGCGCGTGCGCTGCTGGCGGCGGCACTCGGCGTCCGGCGCGAGCTGTTGGTCGCCTATCCCGAGCGAGCGGTGCCGGACGACGCGGGCGAACTCTTTGCCCGGTTCACGGAACGGCGGCGCGCGGGCGAACCGCTCGCCTACCTGCTGGGCGTGCGTGAGTTCTACGGACGCGAGTTCGCGGTCGGGCCAGCGGTGCTGATCCCGCGGCCGGAGACGGAGCTGTTGGTGGAGCTGGCGCTGCACCGCGTCGCGCGCGCCGAGGCGCCGCGCATCGTCGACCTCGGCACCGGCTCGGGCTGCATCGCAATCACGCTGGCGCTGGAGTTGCCGCACGCGGCGGTCACCGCAATCGAACGCTCGGCCGAAGCACTGCACCTCGCACGCCGCAACGCGCAGCGCCTCGGCGCGCATATCGAGTTATTGCAAGGCGACTGGTACGCTCCGCTCGAGGCGGAGCGGCGCTTCGATGCGATCGTCGCCAACCCGCCTTACGTCGCGGTCGGCGACCCGCACCTGCACGAGGGCGATCTGCGCTTTGAGCCAGCGCTGGCGCTCACCGACGGCAGCGATGGGCTGGCGTGTCTGCGCGCCGTCGTCGCCGGCGCGCCGGCGCATCTGGCAGCCGCCGGCTGGCTGGGCGTCGAACACGGCTACAACCAGGGCGCAGCCGCACGCGAACTCTTTGCCGCCGCCGGCTTCCAGGACATTGCCACCGTACGCGACGCCGCGGGCATCGAACGCGTCACCCACGGCCGCGCGCCGCGGTAAGCCCGCCGGGGTAAGCCCGGTTTGACCGCCGCGCCAGCCCTTCCCTACACTGCCATGCTCATCTCCAAGGAGGCCGCCATGGACGCCAAGGAATTCATCCAGAAGACCGTCACCGAAAACCCGGTGGTGCTGTTCATGAAAGGCACCGCGCAGTTCCCGCAGTGCGGCTTCTCCGGCCGCGCGGTGCAGGTGCTCAAGCAGTGCGGGGTCAAGAACCTCGTCACCGTCAACGTGCTCGAAGACGACGACGTGCGCCAGGGCGTGAAGGAGTACGCCAACTGGCCGACCATCCCGCAGCTGTACGTGGGCGGGCAGTTCGTCGGCGGCTCGGACATCATGATGGAGATGTTCCAGAGCGGCGAGTTGCAGACGCTGCTCAAAGAGCAAGGCGTGGCGGCGTAACCCAACTCTTTCCCTCCCCCGCGTGCGGGGGAGGGTTGGGGCTGATGTTTCCCCGGTTTTATGGGCGGGTTATCGGAGAGGGGGCGGGAGGAGTAG
>JAJTHJ010000139.1 GCA_021298875.1 Burkholderiales bacterium
AGCGCCTCGGCAATGCCGGGCGCAACGCTGGCGAGCGTGGCCTGCTCCAGGCTCGCCAAGCCGGTGAAGGCATGCATGATCCCCCACACGGTGCCGAACAACCCCACGTACGGCGACACCGAGCCCACCGAGGCGAGGAAGGACAGCCGCGACTCCAGCACGTCCATCTCGCGCTGGTAGGACGCGCGCATCGCGCGGCGCGCGCCGTCGAGCGTGGCCTGCACGTCGCCCTTGCCGCGCAGTTTGAGGAACTCCGTCATGCCGGCTTCGAAGATGCGTTCCAGCGCGCCCGTCTTGCGCCGGTTGTTGGTCGCTTGCGCGTACATCTGCGCGAGTTCTGCGCCGCCCCAGAACTGGCGCTCGAAGCTTTCCGTCTCCGCGCGCGCGCGCCGCAGCGCAAAGAATTTGGAGAAGATCGCTGTCCACGAGGCGAGCGACACCGCCAGCAGCAGCGCCGTCACGAACTGCACCACCAGGGTCGCCTGGGTGACGAGTTTTAGGATCGACAGGTCGGCGGCGGCGGTCATGGCGCAAAGGCTTTCAAGGGGGCGGCGATCACATCGGGCAGCGGCTTGGGGGCGAGCGTGCGACTGTCCACGCAAGCCACTTTGACGCGCAGCGCGGCCAACAGTTCGGCGCCGCGCGTCAGATTTTGCGTGAACTCGAAGGACACCCGCGCGAGCTTCGCCACGTGCATGTCGGCTTCCAGCAGATCGTCCAGCCGCGCGGGGCGCTTGTAGTCGATCTCCGCGCGCACGACGACGAACATCAGCCCGTGCTCCGCGGCCAGCGTGCGCTGATCCACGCCGACCGCGCGCAGCCACTCGGTGCGGCAGCGCTCGAAGAACTTCAGGTAGTTGGCGTAGTAGACGACACCGCCGGCGTCGGTGTCTTCGTAGTAGACGCGCAGCGGCCAGCGGAAGAGAACGCGTGAGGCCAAGGCGGCTGGAGGCACGGACATCGACACCAGCCGCAGTCTATCCCGTCACGCTGACACGGGCGGAGCCGCCAGCCGCAGTGGACGCTTGCACCAGGATTAGTCCGCCCCAGTTGCCCGCAAACTCTTCAAGGTGCCGGGGAGGCGGGCGCCGCTTGCCCCTCCATCGTCGGCGCGGACGATGCTGATTGGCCATCGGCCGATGGCTTATCGCAACGCGTCTCGATGTGGCCACCATGGCGGCCGTCCGGTCACGTATTTGAAGTGTTGCACAAGACCAACGTTTTCGGCCGCTAGGTAGAAACCCGCATCGCTAGTCCAAGCGCCGGCCACCGAGAACCCTGATCCGCATCCGGGGAGATAGAGCGTTGCTGCTTGTCCACGCAAGTAGATCGCGCCGAACTTTCCGAAGATTCGTTGTTTGCTTCACTTCTATCCTGGGGGGTTTCTGAAATGTCCTTTGCCTATAGGCCGATTTCTCGGGCGCTTGCGCTCGCCTTCGGCGGTGTCGCCGGTGTCGTGCTGATCGCGCCTGATGCCCGCGCGCAGCAGCAGGCCGCCGGAGAATCGCAAAAGCTCGAGCGGGTCGAGGTCACCGGCTCGCTGATTCGCCGGATCGATACCGAAATGGCGCTGCCGGTCGTCAACCTCAACGTCAGTGAACTGCAAAAGGCTGGTGCCAGCAATGCCGAACAGGCGCTGAGTTTCGTTACTCAGAACCAGGTTGGCACGCCGACCAGCCGGTCGGTCAGTGGGACCAACGGCGGTGCCGCGTACGCCAACCTGCGAAATCTGGGTTCGTCCCGCACGCTGGTGCTGCTCAACGGCAAGCGAATTGTCAACCAGCCCTACAGCGCAGCGGCAGTCGATTTGAACACGCTCCCCAGCGTGGCCTTGGACCGCATCGAGGTGCTGGCAGACGGCGCCTCGGCGATTTACGGTACGGATGCGATTGCCGGCGTGGTCAACTTCATCACCCGCAAAGAGTACGAAGGTGTTTCGGTCGGCGGCGAAGTGCAGATCCCCGAGCAGGGCGGAGGCGAGGTTTACCTTGCCAATCTGCTGGGCGGCTATGGCAACTTGAGCTCGCAAGGGTGGAACGTCTACGGTGGATTGACGTTCCGCCGGCAGCAGCCGCTGAACGGCACCGAGCGCGGCTTTATGGAAACGTCGTACATCCCGAGCCGGGGCTTCAATGCCACCAGCCCGATTACGTTCCCCGGAAACTACAGTCAGACGGTGAGCGGGAGGTCGACGGTGCCGACCACAAAACCCGTACGCGCCCGGCTGCTATCCACCGTCGTCCATCCCCACGACGAGCAGCACGGCATGCTTCGCCGATACGCAGTTGTGGACCAACGTCGTGCCGTCGACCGACCAGTGGTCGCTCTTTGGCAAGGGCTCTTTGGCTTTGGGAGCCAGCAACACGCTGTCGGCCGAATACTTCTGGGCGAACCAGGTGCTGTCCAACCAGATTGCACCGTCGCCCGAATCCAGCGGCCTGAGCATGTCGCCCAATAGCCCGTATTACCCGGGCAAGGGCATTACGCCGATTACTAACGCCAATTTGGTTACGAACCAGCCCATTTCCGTGGGTTGGCGCACGACGGTGCTAGGGCCGCGTCAGACCGACCAGGAGAACACGACCCAGCGCGCCGTCGTTAGCCTCGATGGCAACGCCGTAGGCTGGGACTACACCGCAAACGCGCTGTGGTCGAGCGCGACCATCACCAACACGTTCACTAATGGCTGGCCCAGGACGCAGGCACTGCGCAACGGGATGAGCGGCGCTGCGGGCGCACCTTGGCTCAACCCCTTCGGCGACCAGACGGCCGCCGGGCTTGCCTACATGCAGGCGAATCAGGTTTTGGGCGAAATGCAGGACACGACTAGCACTCTGTGGAGTCTGAACGGCGTGGCGTCGACGCAGTTTGGCCAACTGCCGGGTGGGCCGATGTCCTTCGCGCTGGGCGCCGAGTATCGCGCCGAGGACAACAAGTTCGTCACCAACGTCAACCAGGTCAGCCAGGCGGCGAGTTCCGGTTTGGCGGGGGCCGGTGCCTTGCGCGAGGGTGATCGCAATATCTGGGCCGCGATGGTCGAGATGAACTTCCCGATCCTGAAGAACCTGGACTTGGGTTTCGCGGTTCGCTACGACGACTACAGCGATTTCGGCAACACGACGAACCCCAAGGTTTCGCTGCGTTGGCAGCCGGTGGAGCAGTTGCTGCTGCGCGGCTCCTACAACACGGGCTTCGCTGCGCCGTCGCTCGAGCAACTCTACGCACCGAATGCGACCACGTTTACCGCCAACCGCTACAGCGATCCGGTGCTTTGTCCGGGCGGCGCGGTCAACACTTCCGCGGGTGGTATTCAGTCGCGCGACTGTGGCATTCAGTTCCAGCGGCTGACCGGTGGTAACGAAAAGTTGCAGGCCGAATCCTCGGATGCCTGGACGGTCGGCTTCGTGCTCCAGCCGACACGCGAGATTTCCGTCAGTCTCGACTACTGGAACTACAAGATCACCGACTCGATCGGCTCTCTGACGGAGACGGCGATCTTCGGCGATCCGGCCAAGTATGCAAACCTCTTCGTCCACTGCAGCGACCCGACGATCCCGGCGGCGCGCAAGAACACCATCCCGGGCTGCAATATTCCCGGTGGCGATCCGCTCGCGTACATCACGAACACCTATCTCAACCTGGGGGACATCAAGACCAGCGGTCTCGACGGTGCGTTCACGTGGAACGGCGGTGCGACCGAGTGGGGCAGCTTCTCCTTCACACTCCGCGGTACCTACGTCACCAAGTACGAGTTCCAGGTGGAACCGAACGGCGTTTGGTACAACCCGGTCGGCAACTACAACTCGCAGTTCGGTGGCCCGGTGATCCGTTACCGGCAGTTCGCCAACCTGGGCTGGCAGATGGGCGCGTGGACGGCGAACCTGTTCAATTCGTTCTCGGCCGGCTACTTCGATCAGAATAACCCTGCATCCGTTAGCGCTCCGTATCGCCAGAACTCCGTCGGTAACACGTCGGTGTGGACGCTGTCCGGCAGCTATTCGGGGATCAAGGGCCTGACGCTGCAGGCGGGCGTGATCAACCTGTTCACCTCTGATCCGCCGTTTTCCAACCAGACCGGCAACTTCGGCGCGCGCGGCTACGACGACCGATTTGCCAGTCCGCTAGGCCGGACCTGGCAGTTGGCGGCTCGCTACAGCTTCTAGTTCTGTCGGTCTTACCACCAAGGGCGGCTACGCGCAGGCGTAGCCGCCTTTTTTGTGCCCAGCGGCCGTGACTGGCCAAGCGTACTGCTCGGGGATGACGAATGTCACACAAAAGCAACGGTCAAGGCCAAAACGGTTACAGCGCGTTGCCAAGCCTGGGTAGGCTATCGAGAATCCGTCGTGGGCGGCGGCCTAACGCCCCGCCAAGTTTCTCACCAAGGGGGTATCCGGCATGTTCAAGACCAAACCGATCGCAGGCGGGCTCGCGCTCGCTTTTGGAGGGCTGGCGAGCGCGTTGCTCGTCATCGCGCCCGCTCATGCGCAGCAGCAGACAGACGCACAGAAGCTCGAGCGCATTGAAGTGACCGGCTCGCTGATTCCGCGTATTCAAGGTGAAACCGCACTGCCCGTAAGCGTTATCTCCGCAGAGCAACTGCGCGCCGTCGGAGTCACGAACGCGCAGGGCGCTTTGACGTATGTGACCCAGAACCAATCGTCGACAGTCTCGGCGAGTTCGGTTGGCGGCACGAATGGCGGCGCCTCATACGCAGACTTGCGGGGTTTGGGTGTAGAACGAACGCTGGTGCTCCTTAACGGTCAACGGATCGTCAACAACCCGTACTCTGGGGTGGCCGTGGACCTGAACACCATTCCATTCGCTTCTATTGATCGGATCGAGGTGCTAGCGGAAGGCGCGTCTTCTTTGTATGGCGCGGACGCGATTGCAGGTGTCGTCAACTTCATCACGCGGCGCGAGTACGAAGGCTGTTCTGGTTGAGTATTTCCCCGACAGTCGGGTCTTCTGGGGCGGTGCAGTTTAGGCGGTCAGTGCGGCGGCGGTTTCCTCCTTTCGGTCGATAGTGGGCGG
>JAJTHJ010000337.1 GCA_021298875.1 Burkholderiales bacterium
AGCTTGAATTGCTTGCCCGGCTGCAGGCCGCGCACGTTGCCGCTGCCGCCAAAGACCTGGTACTGCGTCTGCAATTCGTCCAGCCGCGTGCCGGCAATCTGCCGGGCGTCGCCGGGTTCGTCGTATTCGGCGGGGTGGTCGTAGATCTCGTAGCCGGCGTACGGGTGGCTGCGCTGCCGCTCGACCATGGCGTCCATCTTGGTCTTGGGCTTCTTGAAGTTGTAGTCGTCTACGACGTAGCGCCCGCTCTGGATCTCGGTGTGGCCTTGCCACTGCCGCAGGGTCTCGGCGTCCTGCCGCGAGACTTCGTCGAAGCGCACTTCTTCGTACCCCTCCGCCTCGACGTGCTGGCTGCTCGAATCGGCCAGCACCAGCAGGTGCTTGCCGTTGTCGTGCTCGATGTAGTAGTAAATCCCTTCCTGCTCCAGCAGCCGGCTGACGAACCGGAAGTCGCTCTCCCGGTACTGGCAGCAGTACTCCCACACGGGGTAGCTGCGCCGTACGTCGAGCTTGTAGCTCGCCAGCCCGCCGTGCTTGCCGAATACTTCCTGCACGATCTGCGGCACGGTCTTGTTCTGGAACATCCGGCTGTTGCTCTGCCGCTGCAGGAACCACAGCCACGGGCTGACGGTGGCTTGGTACAAAAACGCCTTGGTCGCCTTCTGCCCCGGCGTGGCATCGAAGGTCTCGGCAACACCGCTCCAGCGGGTGACGTAGCCGTTGAAGTAGCGCGCCTTGCGGCCGTGCAGCTCGAGGTAGATGGTGACGTTCTGGCCGAGCATCTCTTCGCCCGCGATGTCCGGGCGCCGGCTCTTCAGGCCAATCCGAAACGCGCTCAGTTGGCTCAGCGCTTCGGCGCCGTTGAACGAGACGATCGTCAGCACGCCCGCGCCCAGCGGCGTGGCGATGTCTAGGGAGCGGGGCATGGTCTAAGGTCTCCTATGCGATTCTGTGCTGTCTGGGCACGACATGTCGTCGTGCCGCGACTTTGGGGTGGGGCGCGATAACGGGCGTCATTGTGCTAGCAACTCCAGCCGGGCCCGATAGGCCTGCGCCACACACGGCGGCGCGCCGCAGGCATCGCGCACCGTCGCCAGCCAAAGGCGCTGTTCGCGCTTGAATGCATCGGGGTCCGTCGCCGTCGCGAGGCGACGGGCAAAGACGCCGGCCAGTTGCCGATCGAGTTCGGCCAGCCGCAGGTCGGCGCAGACCATGCGCTCGACCGGGGACAGACCCTCGCGGCAGGCGAAGCTCGGTTCGAGTGCGGGGGCGAGAGCGCCCGCCGCGCGCGGCTTCCACGCTTGGGCACCAAGCAGGCGCACGGCGCTGCCGTCGACACCGACGATCGCTTCGACCGTGCATAACGCGCCCGGCTTGCATGCGGCCCGCAGCAGCTTGAACGTGTCAGGCTCGGACGCAAAACGCAAGGTCTCGAACGCGGCGAGGAGATTCGCGCCGCCTTTGTGCTCCTTGAACTCGCCGGTGAGGCGAACGAAGCGGTCGCCTACCGGTACACCGTTGTTCACTCGCTGGGCATGCAACAACTCAATGGCGACATCGTCCGTGGCGACAAGGACTTCAATCGCGCACAACTCGTTCGGCTCGCAGACGGTGTAGAGACTTTCCTCCGCTTTCTCGTCGCCGGGAAAGTTGACAAAGCCGTGGTCACCCGAGACGTTGGAGCCGTATTTTTGCCCGCGCACCATGCCGGTTATTCGCATGATCCGTGCCCCGACCAGAATGGCGGAACCCACGCGCCGCGCACCGAGCAATTGCAGCGCATGGCCCTTGGCGTCGACCCGGGCGACGACGGCGCATAGGTCGTCGGGCTTGCAGGCGGCCAGCAGGCGTTTCTCCACCTCGGAGCCGCGAGGAAAAAAAATCGCGCCGCTTTCTGCGCGGAGGAGAGTGCCGTCGGTGAAAGCAAACATCGGACCGGTCCGTTCAACCCGCCGTCCCTGTCCGGTCGTGGCCGCGACGGCAACCGCTCCGCACCAAGCCCCGACCGCCGCCACGACGAGTACTTGCCACCATGCAGTGATGCCCAGGCGCAGGCCAGCGCGCGGCAGCGTCATGGTTTGGCCCCGGCACTGGGTGGATTGCCACGCCGAGCCTCCCCCTGCAAACGCGCCAGCCACTCGTCATACCGGCGTTGGCGGTCAGCTAAGCCGTTTCGTCGCCCGTTCACGATCTCCGTCGACCGCTCCACATTCCCCTGCCGCGCAACGCTGACCAACTCTGGATCGCTGCGCCAGAACCACAAGGCGGTAAGGATGGCCGTCTCGAGCTCGGCGACCCGCTCCGGGTGCGCTTCGAGGTCGATGCCCAAGGCCCGTCCCGCACGCCGGTAGTTGTCGCGCCCGGTCAGTTGCACGAGGCCACGACCGCGGAACTTGTATCCGTCGCCAGGATGCACGTTGCCCAGCTTTGGGCGTTTGCCGTAGATGCGCTCGGCAATCGCCTTCTGTCCTTGCGCAACGACGTTCTCGGCATCGCGCTCCGTGGCAAACTTGTGCAGATACAAATTCCGCAGGCGCTGGGCACTGTAGTTGAGATTCTCCTCGAGGCGGGTAAACCCCGCCGACTCGTGCGACATCTGCGCCATGAACATCGCGCGCTCCTTGATGTCGATCATGCCTGCGGCGTCGAGCGCGGCGAGCACGGCAGCCTCCCGGCCCGCGGCCGTGGCGGCCTGCGGCGCAGCCCGGGCCGCTTCGGTCACAACCGGGCACGGCGTGCCGACCAGGTTGCACGGGCCGGAGTCTTGGATCGGCTCCAGCAAGCCGCGCAGCCAGTCGTTGAGCATGCGCGCATCGGGCGCGTTGCCCACCGTGCCCGCCCCGCCGACGCGAGGCGGCCCGAGGCCGGCGCGGTCGCGCGCGGCCGATCCATTGCCCGGATGGAAAGACCCCCGCGCGCCCGACGGCGACTCGCTATCCCGCATACCGATACTCCTCGCGCCTCGCTCGCGGCGGGCGCTTGACGGTGGCGTCGTCTTCTTCGCGCCTGGCGGCTGCGACGCCGAACCTTGGTGCCATGTGCAGGTTCAGATCGGCTGCGTCGTCGTCGTCGTAGCGCACGCCGAGCCACGAACTCCAGCCGAGCAGCAGCCCGGCGTTGCCGAGCCAGCTCAAGGGCACTTCGTCGTGGGCGAGAATGGGAATCAGCTCCCACTCGTACTCGGGTCCGGCATAGAGGCTGACCAGGTCGCGCAACTGGGCGTAGGCCGTGCCGCTGGGCAGGAAGGCCCGGTATTGCGCAAGTCCGATCGGCCCAACGTAGATGCGGAAACGGCTGGTGCAGTCCCACACGCGGGCGCCGGCAATGGCGTCCTGCCCCAGGCGATGGAACTGCACGCCGAGGCGCGTTTGCTGCGCTTCGGGGATCTCGATCCAGCGGGCGGCAAACTCGCGGACGCGCACCGGCGCACCGAAGAAGTGGGCCAGCGCCGCTTCGAGATGTACGGGACTGCGCACCCGACGCGCCAGTGTCGCGGCGAATGCCTTCTTGAAACTCGGCGGCACTTCGTCGCCATCGGCCAGCCGCGGCAGGGCAAATCCGCCCAGGGCCACCAACCGATCGCCCAAGGGGTGCGCGTGCTGCGGACGCTCGGCCCCGATGACGGCCTGGGCATCGGCCCAGGCGCGGTAGAGCAGGGCCAAATGCCGGCGCTGCAGCAGGTTGATCCAGGCCAAAAAGCTCGGGTCGCTGCGGCTGCGGTAAGGCGCGTGCATGAGGTCGTGCGCGAATTCGGTCCACACCAGCGGCAGAACGCCGTTGGGGCCAAGCAGCCCGACGGCCGCTTGGCGGATCCAGGGCTGACCGCCGTCGTCCGGACGCCCCACCGCCTCGACTTCGTTGGCGGCGAATCCCATCAACAGCGCCTGGTCGATGCGGATCGGGTCCTCGTCCAGCCGCCGGCTGTAGCCAAGGCGCTGGCACTCGCGGCAGGCCCCTTCCATCAACCGCAAGGCGCCAAACAGGCTCAGATGCGGCGGTTGCGCCGAGAGGTAGCCGATGGCCGCTGTCGCGTCCCACGGCTGGGCGACTGCGGCCCGGCGTGTGGACTTACGGCGCGACATCTCGCTTTGCAGCGCGGCCACGAAAGCCGGGCCCCAACCTTGTGTTGCCACATCGCGCACCGCCAGTAACGCGATCGTCGCGACCGACAACGCGACACCGCCGGCGGCAGCGGCGCCCGTCGCCCGCCCGCCCGCCGCGCGTGCGGCTTCGAGGATGGTCCGCAGTTGCGCCAGCGCGCCCGCCGGGAGCGGCGCGCGCAGGAAGTCGAGCGCGCCGGCACTGCTCAAGGGCGGAGCGGCCACGGCGGCGCCGGGCGGATCGCCGTCGGCGACGAGATCCGCGTCCCTCGCGTCGGCCGCCATCGCCGCGCGCAGCATCGCTGCGGCAACCGGGTCGCCGGCGGCGGCAAAACCCTCCAGCGCGGTCAAAAAGTCGGGCGGCGCCCGAAACGGGTCGGCCATGTGATCTGCTCGGCGCGGTCGGACAGCACAAGCCGCGTTTCGACGAAGGAATTGATCGCCACGTGCGCGGCAAGAAAGTGCTCGAGCACCGAGGCCAGCAAGAACGGCGACCCGCCGTCGAACGCGCGATCGTTCATGGTCAAGCTGATCTGCACGCCGCGGCCGAAGGCGAGCGGCCCGCCACCCGGGACGCGTCGGGTGACCTGCTGCGTGGCGACCTCGAGCAAGCCTTCGCTCTGGCGCAGCAGAAGATGCCCGGGCACGGTCGCGTATAGCCCCAGCATCGAGCGCAACACGTCGGCGCCGCGCTCTTTGCCGGCATCGACCAGCGACAGATAGTTGACGAAGAGGTGGCTCAGCGCGACCCAGGGATCGAAACCGTCCACCGGCGAGGCGAGCGGTTCGGACGGCCCTGCCACACAGGCGATGGCGGCTACCGGCGCCGCTTCGGTGAGCTCGTACTGCGCGTCGGCGAACTGGCGGCGCAGGTAGAGCGGCAGATCGCGGTTCGAACACAGCGCGCGTACCGACAGGTACTGCAAGTCCTTGCCGAACGGCGGCGCTTGCGGTTCGCACAGGGCGATGTAGACATAGCTGCCGGGGTAAGAGACCGGGCGACCGACGGTTTCGGACTGGCTCAACATGCGTCGTTCGCGCCGCAGCGTGTAGAAGCTGCCGGCGCCCACCCGTCCTACGGCGACGGTCTCGAAGATCGGCGCAAAGCGACGCTCGCCGCCCGGCCCGCCGCCGCGCACGTCGAGCAGCTGGACGACCTCGAACTCGGTGGGCCGGGTACGGTCGCCGACCAGGTGGAACTCGGTGCGGCCCGGCTCGATCTCGACGCGCTCCAAGGGACGCTCGTACAAGTTGACCGCCGGCACGCAAAACAGCGCCAGCGACGGCGTCTTGATCGCGCTCTCCAGCCGCGGAAACGCGCCGTCGAAGTAAAAGGTCAGGACGAGACGCCGCCCGCCCTTGGCCGGCAACGCAGGACGCAGACCGCCGACTTCGACGAAGCGGAACTTCTCCGGCAAGGCCGCGTACTCGCGTAGGACGCGAAAGCCGGCGTGGCCGCGGTTTGGCATCGGGTACAAGGCTTCGTCGCCGTCGAATCCAATTTGCCGCAACGCGCTGCCGGGCAGCCAGTGCTGCGCGCCACGTCCGCCCGGCTCGGTGCCGACGCTTAACGCGACGCAGCGCCCAGCGAGCAGTTCCATCAACTGCGCGCCGTAGGCATCGCCCTGGGCGACGAACAGCGGCAAGGTATCGAGCGGCATACCGCCAAAGTCGCCCTCGCCCACCGCGGCAATCTCCAGCCGCAGGCTAGATGCGGCTCGGTGTCCGGTCACCCGCGCCGCCGCCGGCAAGTCGATGCGCGCAGCGAGGTATTGAACCTCGGCGATCTGCAGCGGCCATAACCGCAGCTCTCGCGCTGTGCGAAAGTCGCACCGTACCGCGGCGCTGCCGCGCAAACTGCCCACGACATGCGCATGGCGCGGAATCGCGACGCCTTCCTGGAGCCGCTTGCTGTCGGCCGGCTCGATGTCGAAACGCAAGACCGCCGCCGAAGGCGACGGGGCCAACCAGCCCGGGAACAGGACGTCGAGCAGTTGCTGAGTGAAGTTCGGGTACTGCGCTTCGATCTTCAACCGCACGCGCGCCGACAGGTAGGCGACCCCTTCGAGCAGGCGCTCGACGTAAGGATCCTCGACGCGCGCGTCCGATATCGACAGGCGGGCGGCCCGATCGGGAAACTCGCGCGCGAACTCGGCCGCTTCGGTACGCAGATAGAGGAGCTCCTCGTTATAGAGATCGATGATCCGCGGGTCCACGCGACACCTCTACACGCTGCGTACCTGCGCCCGACCCAGATCGAGATCGAACTCCGTTTCCACCGAGAACTCGATCGGCAGCGGGTCCGCTCGCAGCTCGCCGCGCAGCACGTAACAGACCGTTCCGACGCGGTCGACGCTCCGATCGGCCCGCGCCACCAGCGTCACCGTCAGGGTCGCCGCATTGATGCGCGGCTCAAAGGCGACGATGCGCTCGCGGATCGCCCAACCGATCTCCTCGGCGTCGCGCTCGAACGAAGATTGCACCCGACCCGAAAACGCCGGAATGCCAAAACACAGCACCGAGC
>JAJTHJ010000177.1 GCA_021298875.1 Burkholderiales bacterium
AGCTGATCGAACTGCTCGGCCAGAGCGATCCGGATGCGGCGACGCACTTCAAGACCGACGCCGGCGTGGCGGAACTGCGCCGGCAGTGTGCCAAGGCTCGTCGGTATGGACTCACGCGGGAAGTGGACGTGGCGCGCTACGCGGTGACCGCCTGGCTAAGGGCGACGAACTGATATGGAGTCTGCGATGACCGTCGTGTACGCGTCCCGCGCGGAGGCGATCGTGCGGAGGGAACCGACATGCTGAACATCTCTGCCGAGCAGATGGCGCGCATCGGGCGCGCACGCCTCGAGCGCGTGCTATACGAACTCGTGCCCCAGTTGCAGGCGCAGTATCCAGACGCCCCGCCGGCGGCGGAGCTGCGGGCCGCGATGCAGCCGCTGCTGGAGCGGATGCTCGGCTGGAACATCCATTCCGGCGGGTTTCTGGCGCTGCACGTGCTGGCCTCGAAGGTGGTGGGCGAGGACTACTACACCCTGCCGGGGTTCGAAGCCGTTTTCGCGGCCCCCGGCTTGTCGGAGGACTTGAAGGAGGAGTGGTTGCGCGGCTGGTTGGCCGGACTGCGCGACAGCGCTTAGCAGCGGAGCAAGACATGAGTTTCTTCGGCAAGATGGCCGACAAGGTCGGCAAGGGCCTGGACTGGGGCAAGGGGGTGGCGCAAAGCGCCTGGGACGGAACCAAGAAGGCTGCGGATGCCGTAGTGGACTACGCCAAAGACAAAGCGCAGCAGGCCGAAGCGGCTGTGTCCAGGAAAGCCGAGGAGCTACGCGACAAGGCGCATGAGGCCGCGCGCAAGAAGGCGGCCGCCATGGCCAAAGACAAGGACTTGCTTGCCAGCCTCGATCAGCGCGACCGCTTCACGTCGAAGGTTGTGCAAGGCTGCGACACGACCGGGCCGCCGGTGCCGTACGACGGCGACTATCTGAGCAAGTCCACCTGCGACTGCGCCAGCCCGCCGTGCTCGCCGCCGACCAAGCAGAAGCCGCCCGCGGGGGCGGGGTTCAAGCCCAAGGGTTGCGAGAACTGCGGCAAGGACTTTCCGGCTACGACCTACACCAACGGCATCGACGACACGATGAAGAACGTGTGCGACACCATGCGGCAGTTAGCCGACGAGTTGTGCATGGAAGTCGTGGGCGTGTACAACGCCAGCTACAAGGATGCGGTGCCGCCGACGCGCCCGGCCGAAGAGAATATGGCACTGCTGACCAAGGGAGCGCAGGGGGCGAAGAATGGCCTGGTCGACGGGGTGGTGGAGGGCATTCCGGAGGCGATTGGCGCAGGGGTTGCCACAGGCGGTTTGGGTGCAGTGGCGAGTCTGCTCAAGAGCGGCGCCAAGGGCGCGGCGACGGAAGCGGGCAAGGAAGCCGGGCTGGAACTGCTCAAGCAGGAGGCGCCGCGGCGCCTGGCACAGAGCCAGGACCTGCTGGACGTGATCGACACGCTCAAGGGGCGCAGCACGCAGCCGGCAACGGACCGGTTGGTCAGCGAGATCGTCGGTACCGTGAGCGCGGGGCAGTCGCTTAACCTGATCGGACACAGCGAGGGCGGGGTCAATGCCGTGGCGGCGATCGGGCAGGCGAAGAAAGAGCTCGTAGATGCGCGAACGAAGGAGATCCGCCTTGCGAATCCGTCTCTGGACCCGCTAGCCGCGAGCGATCACGCCACGCGGGAAGTTGAAGCCGCGATGTCCAAGAACCTGAATGTCAGCCTGTTGGGGACGCAGCAGACGGGGTTGCCTGACGGACCGACTTACGTGCGTGCGGCACACAAGTCGGACTTCGTGCCCGATGCGATTTCCGGCGCACAGGACGCCATCGGACGGCCTGGGCACGATCGCCACCCGCTGTCGGGCGGCCAGCCCAGCGCGCCAGTCGAGCGGTTTCCGCTGACGACGGCGGACGGCAAGTCGCTTGGCCCGACTGGGATTTACAGCCCGCTGACCGCGCACAGCATGGAGGATTCTTACATTCCGTATCTGCGCGACAAGGCGGGCCGGGCGCCGGGGCAGCCATGCTGTTAACGGCGGTCGAACGTGTCTGTTGCGCGGTCGACGCAACCGCGCCGCGCCGATGGAGCGGGCGCGTGGGTGCGTACTTGTTCGCCTTTGTCGTTTCTTTCTTTGGATACTCGGGAGCTGCCGCGATGGAACTGAACGAAGCCTTGGGCATGGTGCAGACGTGGATGGCGGAGTCCAGGGCGTCGCGGCGCGACATTGCGGGGTCGATGACGGTGGATGCGCGCGGCGGCTTTCTGATCCGCGTCAAGGGGGCGTTCTTCAGGTACGACGCCGTCAAGAAGAAACTGCTGGTATCGGGTCTAGTGGGATACCGGCTGAAGTCCCTGAGCCTGTTTAAGGACAGATGGGACTTTCTCGTCCGCGCCGGCGAGCGTGAGTACACGACGATGATGTACGGCGAGGCGCACTTTGAACTGCTGCGAGAGCCGCTGCTGGGGTTGGAGCCGGACGTGGTGCTGCTGACCAAGGCGTACGACAAGCCGATCACCGACGGGCGGCTGCTCTACACGCAGATATCGTGGCTGCTGCTGGATGCCGACTACTGGTTTGTCAACCGCTATAATGAAGTGATGGGCAAGTACGAGGCAAAGTTGATCGAAGAGGCCAAGAGCAAGAACGAGTGGATGCTGAAGAACCGCCCGCGCCCGTGGTGAGCCGGGCAGCGTTGGAAGCGAGTGATGACGCCGCCGCGCTGAGCAACGCGAAAAGCTGAGGTCGGTCGATCTGCATTGATGGGCGTATGCCCTGACCAGTCTGCGACGGCGCGCAGCTATTTCGCGCGATGGGCGAGGCGTCCAGTGCGACGGTGGTGTTGTGGGTGAACCGGCTGGCGTCGACCACCCCGCCGAATACGACGAACCCGGCGACGCCCGGCAGATTGCCGGCACGCGGCTGGACGAATTGCAGACGCAGTACCAGGTCTTTGGCGGCAGCGGCAACGTGCGCGGCCTGCAGCCGGGCAAGCAATTCAAGCT
>JAJTHJ010000260.1 GCA_021298875.1 Burkholderiales bacterium
AGTACAGGATGTCGAGCTTGTCCCAGCCGAGCGTCTTGACCCAGCGGTCGAATTGCGCGCGCGGTTGCTCGCGCTCGCCGAGCAGCGTGCCGTTTTCGTCGTGCAGTTGCACGTAGGCCGGCGCCCAGACGCCCTGCCAGCCGGGCCGGCCGAAGTCGCGCAGCTCGACGCGGCGCGCGGCCGGCTGCACGGTCGCGTGAAAGTCGCGCAGCGCCGAGGGTTGCGCGCGCGAGGCGAACGCCAGGCCGCCGGCTGCCACCCGCGCCTCGATCGTCTGGACCGTACGCCAGCGCTCCAGCCCGCCGTGCGCGGCGCAGACCTCGGCCAGCAGGCCCTGCGCGCTCACGCCGCGAGTTCCACGTCGAACGGCTCGCCGGCCGCCGTCGTGCTGCCGGGGGCCGCGGCCTCGGCGATCAGAGCGCCGGCCCGCGCCAGCGTCAAGGATGCGCGCGTTTCACCTGGCGCCGGTCCCGCGACGGACCGCCCGGCCGCGAGCCCCCGGGTGCGGGCATTGGCTTCCATGGTGAGCCGGATCGTGCGGCTCTCGGGAAGGCCGGCCACCCGCAGGCACAGCACGCGCACCCCGGCCGGCCCGTACTCGGTGGCCAGCACTCGCGCCAGTCCCTGCACCGCATCGCAGGCGGCGGTGATGCCGGCCATGTACGGCAGCGCGCTCTTGGCGAGCGAGGCGGTCAGCAGCACGACGGTCCCATGCCCGCGCCCGCGCGTGCGCATCCGCACCGCGCAGCGGGTGGCGGTCAGGAACTGCGAGCCAACGATGTGCACGAGCGGCGCCAGAAAACGTCCGGGCGAAAGCGCCTCGGAGCGCAGGCCATAGCCGGCCGCCACCGGATCGAGCCCGATTCCGTTGAACACCCAGTCGGGAGTGACGCCGCACGAATGCAGGGCCTCCAGCCAGGCGTCGATCTGGTTTCGGTCCTCGGCGTCGACGAGGGCGCATTCGGGAAGCTGTCCGGTTTCGGCGGAGATCTGCGCGGCCAGGGCACGCAGCGCGGCCTCGTTACGTCCGGCGAGGTACAGCCGCGCGCCGCGCCGCGCCAGCTCGCGGGAGGTGGCACCGGCGATGGCGCCGGTGGCCGCGAACACCAGCGCATGGCGGCCGGCGTAGGACTCGTCGGAGATCGGCATCGGTGCTGGGTGGGGTAAAAAGATCGGACGCGGCGCGTCTGGTCCGGCGCTTATCCGGCGTACAGCCGCCATAGCGGAAATAGCGTCTCCAACTGCCGCGCGCATTGCGCGGTGAAGCCGGTGCCGGACTTGACCACCTGTGCCGCCGGCACCCGCCGCATCGCGACCAGATGCGGCCCGCGCGCGAAGTCGGCCAGGTCCGCGCCGGCGAGTTCGGTATCGACTTCGCCGTAGCGCCGGCAGGTGGCGAGCAGATTGCCGTCCGTCTGGCCGATCCCGGCCGCAAGCGCGGCCGCGCGCAGATCGCGCGCGCCATGTGCGATGGCCGCGTGGATCGGCGCCCCGGCGGCCAGCTGCGCAGGGCCGACGTACAGCCCGACCCAGGCTTCGCGCGGCTGCACGCCGACGAACAGTTGCGGATCGAGCGGCTTGCGGCCCTGTCGGTAAAACAGCGCCAGCATGTGATCCTTGTACGGGCTGCCGCCCTTGGCGAAGCGCATGTCGCGGTTGATCCGGGTCAGCGTCTTGTTGAACTGCGGCGCGATCTCGAAGTCCGGTTCGAGCCGCGCGAGCCGCGCGCCGACCGTCTCGACCAGCGCGCGCAGCGGCGCCACCAAGTTCCGCTCGTACGCCGCGCGCCGCGCGTCGAACCAGGTCTTGTCCCGGCCCGCGGCGAGCTCGCCCAGGAACGCGAACGTGGCCCGGCTGAACGCGGCCGCCGGCGCCGCCGTCATCGTTTGCGCTCCGCGGACGGGTCGAGGTTCAGCCGGTACGCGCCGAACGGGCGCCCGTCGATGGCGATATCGGTGGCGAAGTTGCGCACCATCACCCAGGGCTGGCCCGGATAGATGGGCGAGTTCGGCGGCATCGTGCCGGCGGCCACCAGCGTGCCGTCGATATAGCCGTCGCCGTTGAAGTCGCCGACCCGGCCCGCAATCGTCGTTCCCGAGGCGATCGGCCCGGCCCGATCCACGCCCTGCCCGCCGCCCTGCGTCTGCGCCGACGGCGGCACCACCACGGTGCCGGTGGTGCCGTAAAACGGCATCTTGACGATACCGCGCGGGCCGATGCCCAGATCGAGCGTCAAATCCATCACCATCGTCACGTTGCCGTCGCGAATCGAGACCGCCGCCTGGCTGCCGCCGAACTTGCCGTCGGCGCGCACGACCGCCGGCAGCATTTTGGTGCCGGCGACGACGAAAACGCCGGTATCGACGTTGTGGTTGATCAGGCCGCCATCGGAGGTCTTGCCGTCCTTCAGGCCGAGCTGTGCTTCGCCCAGGGTCTTCGGCCCGCGCTCGCCGTTGTTCTTGAACGGGGTGACGAAGTCGGCCTCGCTGATGAAGCCCATGTGACGGATCACGACCGGAAACAGCGGCTCGACCTGCATCCAGTTGCCGGGACCGAAGAAGACGCCGGCACCGCCTTCGACCCGCTCGTCGCTCCACAGCGTCACGGCCTGTGCGGCCGTCGCGGCGAGCCATGCGCAAACCAGTGCGGCGCCGGCGACCGCGCGCGGCCGGCGGGCGGCGCGCGTCATGGCCTGGCCCCCGGTACGGCGGCGGTGCGCACCGGCGCGTCGGCCGCCGCGCTGCGGCCCGGCGCGTTGGGTGCGAAGCGCGCCAGGTCTTCGGGGAAGCGCAGGTCGGACTGCGCCCGCGCCGTCTGGCGCGCCTGCGGCGAACCGAGCAGCGTGCCCACGATCTGGCCGTCCACTGGCATATCGGTCTGGAAGTTGCGGATCAGCAGATAGGGTGCCCCCGGCATGAAGATCGAGGTCAGCGGCATGTTGCCGGCCACGACCAGCGAACCGTCGATGAAGCCGTCGCCGTCGGCGTCGCCGATCCGGCCGCTCATCTTGGTGCCGGAGGCGATCGGCCCGGCGCGGTCGATCCCGCCCGGCACGCCCATCTGCGTCTGCAGCGAGAGCGGCACCGTGACCTCGCCGGTGGTGCCGTAAAACGGGAACTTCATCACGCCCGCCTCGCCGATGCCCATGTCCAGGCCCATGTCCATCGTCATGATCATGGTGCCGTTGTACATGACCGAGAGCTGTTCGCCGCCGTGCGCGCTGCCGCCGGCGATTCCCGTCAGCATGGTCATCCCGTTCAGGTCGAACGGCCCGGTATCGGCGTTGACGTTGATGGTGGTCGCGTTGTCCGATAGGAAGCCGTTGGGCGTCTTCTGCACCGCCAGCTGGCCCGAGGTAAACGGCCCCTGAGCGCCGTTGTTGACGTAGGGCGTGACGAACACGCCCGCCTCGGCGAACGTGACGTTGCGGATCGTCACGTCGAAGATCGGGACTTGAGGCAGCTTGCCGGGGCCATAGAAAACCCCCGGCCCGCCGAGCGACTTGGAGTCGCTGAACACCGTAAAAGCCGACGCGCCGCCGCACGCCAGTGCCGTGGCGAGGCCCACGACGCGCGCGGCCCCGCACCATCCACCAAAACGAAAGTTCATCCTAGTTCTCCCTGGTTGCGTCATCGAGACTGCTCAAGGTGCCGTCCTGCGCCAAGCGGTAGCGGGCGCCGACCGGCACGGCCTTCTTCTCGGTCCGGCTGCCGTCCGGCCAGACCACTTTCACATCGACCTGCGTCACGCCGTCCGGCACGCCGGTGTGCAGCGCATACGGACTGCTCGCCAGGTAGGAGCCGCGCGCGCGCACCGAGTCGCGCCAGCGCCAGCCGTTGGCGGCTTCGAGTTCGACCGTGCTGCCCAGGGCATCGCGGTTGGTCCCGTTGCCGACCAGCGTCAGTTGCATGTAGCCGCGGTCGGGGCCGATGTTGCGCAACAGCCGGGGCGGGCCGCCGTTGGTGCTGATCAGCAGGTCGAGCTTGCCGCTGTTGAACACGTCGCCCACCGCCAGCGCGCGCCCCACCATCGGCGGCGCCAGCGGCTTGCCCGCCGCGCGCGAGTACTCCACGTAGCGTCCGGAAGCGTCGCCCAGGAACAACCGCGGCTGCTGCTCGTACGAGGTCGTCGCCTGCACCTTGGCAATCTCCGGTTCGATGTGGCCGTTGACGATAACCAGGTCCTGCCGACCGTCGTTGTTGAAGTCGCCGAAGCGGGTGCCGAAGGTCAGGTCGGCCAGCGTAGCGCTGGCCAGCCCGCGCCGCGGACTGGCGTCGACGAAGGTCGCTGCGTCCGGCGCCATCTCGTAGTGCGAAGTGGCTTCGTCGCTGAAGTTGCCGACGCCAATGGCCAGCGTGCCGCCGCCGATGTCCACCGCGTCCGTGCCCATGCCGGCCTTGGCCCGGCCGGTCTCGTCGTAGCCGACGCCGTATTCCAGCGCGCGCTCCTGGAAGCGGCCCTTGCCGTCGTTGACGTAGAGCTTGTTAGGCAGCGTGTCGTTGCTGACGAACAGATCCGGATGGCCATCGCCATCGACGTCGAGCACCACCGCCGCCAGCGCCTTGTTCTGCTCGTCGTACAGGCCCGCCGCGCGGGTCGCGTCCTCGAACTTGCCGTTGCCCGTGTTGCGCCACAGGCGGTTGGACAAGCCCTGATATACGGTCGGCGTCGCGTAGGACTTGTTCACGCCGTCGCGCGTGGTGAACACGTCGGTCTGCGGCGTCCAGCGCACGTAGTTGCAGACGAAGAGATCGAGCCGTCCGTCGCCGTCCGCATCGAACCAGACCGCGCTGGTGCTCCAGTCCTGGATGCCGGAGCGCCTGCCTCCGAGACCGGCCGCCACGGTCGCGTCGCTGAATTTGCCGCCGTCGTTGTGCAGCAGGTGGTTGCCGTCGAGCGAGGTGACGAAGATATCGGGCCGGCCGTCGCCATCGTAGTCGGCCACCGCCACGCCCATGCCGTAGCCGCACAGGTTCTTCAGTCCGACCTCGGCCGTCGCGTCGCGGAACTTGCCGTTGCGCAGGTTGCGGTAGACCGTCAGCAGCGGCGGGCAGGTCTTGCGGTCCCAAGAGCGGCCGTTGACCAGAACGATGTCGAGCCAGCCGTCGCCGTCGTAGTCGAGCAGGCCGAGGCCCGCGCCCATCGTCTCGGGCATCAGCTTGCGCCCGTCGGCACCGGTGACCGCCTTGAACTCGATTCCGGCGGCGGCCGTGGCGTCCTCGAACGCCGGTAACGGCACGGCCACTGCCGGCGCGGCCGGCGGGGCCGCGTACGAGGCCGGCGCCGGCGTCTTCGTCGCGTCGCCCCGGCTGGCGCCCGACCGCTGTAGCAGCATGTAGACGCCGGCGGCAACGGCAACGACGACCGCGCCGCCGATCAGCCATGGGCCCATGGACTTGCGTTGAGCTGCGCTCATCGGGGGTCTCACTCCTGCTGCGCCGACCGCAGCGCGTAGACGCGGATCGGCTGGGCGGCGAAGTTCACGTCCGGGTTGCGACGGCGGAATTCGTTGGTCATCTGCTGCGCGCTTTCGTCGCGCTGGTAGTACCGGTAGGCGGTCTGCGCGAGTTCGGCGCCGGCCGTGTCGCCCAGGGCACGTCTGGCGAGCGCCGTGTAGTAGTAGGCGGTCGCGTCCTCCGGATCGATGTCCAGGATCCGCGCGGCCGCCTCAACGGTCGGCTGGAAGCGACCGGCGCGGTAGTTGATTTCCATGACCAGCCGCCAAGCCTCGCGGTCGCGCGGATAGGTTTCGAGCACCCGGTTCAACGCCGCGAGCGCCGCGTCCTCGGCGCCCTCCCAGCGCAACACCCCGGCCCACAGCCAGGCACCCTGCGGATGGTGGGGCCAGCGCCGCTCGTGCTCCTCCAGCGCCCGGCGCGCGGACGCGTAGTCGCGGTTGGCGATGTACAGCCGCGCCAGCGTGCGGGTGCAGTTGTCGCAGTCGGGCTTGCGCGCGACCAGATCCTCGAGCACTTTGCGCGCCAGCACGGTGTCGCCCTGCAACAGCAGGCCGATGCCGTAGTCGTGGGTCAGGAAGTACTGCTCCTTGACTGGCACTTTCGGCTCGGCCTTCAGCGTGTAGGCGATCTCGTCGCCGCGACGGTCGATCAGCAGCCCGGCCTGGGCGGCGGAGATCTCGGTCACCGGCAGGTCGGGGCCGCTCCTGGCGAACACCTTCGGTTCCGCCGCGCGCACGAACTCCGAGAACGGCCGGTTGAACTTGCGCCACAGCAGCCGCGCGCTCACGTTCAGCTCGCGCACGTCCGGCGGAATCGCCCCGGCGGGGATCTTGAACCGCACCACGTCCGACGCGCTGGGCGGAATCACCGCCGCGTACACCAGTGCGGCGATGTCCTGCGCGTTGCGCTTGGCGATCCGCTCGCCGTTCTTGTCCACCAGGACGACGTTGTAGATGCGAGTGTTTTCCACCACGTGCCCGGCCGGGTCGATCTGGCCGGCGCGCAGCAGCGGCCGCCCGCCAGCGTCGCTCACGACGATCTCCACCCAGCCCTCGTTGGAGTCGTTGGTGCCGCCGGGAAAAGTGTGTCCGACCCGAACGTTGCGCACCACCAGGTTCAATTCGGGCGTCTCGCCCGCCTTGAGCGTCAGCGTGGCCTGCGGCGCCTCGGTCACGGTCGCCGTCCGGTCGCCGTCGCGCAAACCGGCGAAGGTGATCCGCACCGCGCCGCGCAGGTTGTCCTCGATCCGCTTGATCGTCTCCTGGTCGCCGCGGATGAACGGCAGCGCCGTGTTCACCGCCAGGAAGCGGTGCGACTTGATCTTGCCGTTCTTGGCGGCCAGGTCGCCGAGCGGGGCGGGTTCCAGCGGCATGTGGCAGTCTTGGCAGGAGGACTTCTTCTGCGGCTGGTAAAAGGTGCGCGCCGCGTTCCACTGCGCGCCGCTGTCGTGCCAGTTGTCGTATTCGTTCTGGCCGCGCACGTAGCGGTACTCGTTCAGCGGCGGCTCCAGGCTCACCTTGTGGCAGGTCGCGCAATACTGGCCTTCGCGGAACAGCGGCTTGAGCATGTCGCGCTTGTGCTGCTCGGGGTTGGCCTTCAGGTACATGTCGTGGATCTCGGTGGCGAGCGAGCCGCTGGCATCGGAAAACAGGTACGGATTCTTGAACTCGTCGTCCCAAACATAGTTGCCGCTGCCGGTGTGGCCGGGGATGTCCTTGATCAGATGGCAGGCGAGGCAAGTCAGGCCAGCCTGCGCCTTGACCGCGCCGCGGTCGATCTCGCGGCGCATCGTGCCTTCGAATTGCAGCGCCGGATCGTGGCAGCCGCCACACCACTGCGACTTGATCTGGCCGGTGCGCACGTCCTTCCAGCCGTAGTTTTCGAGGTGCGCCTTGATGAACTCGTTGGGCGCGCCGTCGCGCGCGCGCAGCAGATCCAGCGACGCCGCGTAGAACGGGTTGTTGAACGAGGAGAAGCGGTGCGCCGAGGTCTCCCACTGGGCCACGGTGTCGGCGTGGCAGCGCGCGCAACCCTCCGCGCCGATCAGGCGCTGGCGGGCAAAGCCGTGCTTTTCGACCTCGGCGCGCACCTCAGCGGCGAGATTCGGCTGCGACGGCCCGATGATCGAATCGGCGTTGACCTCGGCCGCGCCGCTGGCAATCGTCACCGGCGACGGGAAGAACGGTGCCGCCGGGTGCAGCCCGGTGACCGGCGAGAATTTGGTCGGATCCTTGGTGCGCGGCAGCGCCTCGCGGACCACCCGGTCCTTCGGCGCGGCGGCGTTGACGAACGCCCCCGCCACGTCGATGGCCAGCATGACGACGGCCAGCGCCAGTGCCGGCGCCAGCAAGCCGGTCGTCTGGCGCCGCGGGAAGCGCTGCGTGGCGATCAGGCGGTGGCCGGCATAGAGCAGCAGGAACACGCCGCTCGCGCCCATGTGACTCCAGTACAGCCACTGCTTGTCCGCCGTCTTGGCGTTGAAGAGGAAGTAGACGCCCGAGTACAGCAGGAACGCGTACAGGGCGACCAGCGTTGCCCCGGTGACCGGCAACCACCAGCGCCCGCGCAGCCGCCGCAGGACTTCGGGCGCGTGCACCGCCACGAACAGCCCGAGCGCCAGCATCAGCAGGATGCCGAGCGCACTGTGCAGCAGCACCGCCGCCTGGTACAGCTGGCTGGCCGCGCGGGTCAGCGTCAGCCAGGCCTCGATGGTCTGCAGGCCCCGATGCGCCAGCAGGAACAAGGTATTCGCGACGATCAGCGTGAGCAGCACGAAGACCACGGCATGCAGGCGGCGCTGCAGCGGCGGCAGCACGGCGGCGAGCGCCACCGCCCGGGCGGCGCGCCAGTCGAAGGACTTCTTGAACTTGGTTTCCATGGTTAGTTCCTCACTAAAGAGAAATGGACGGACTGGCGCAGCGCGGGCAGCTCCGCGGCCACCGGCTCGAGCGCGTCGTTGATCGCCTTGCGGCTGGAGGGCGGAATCGCACCGGCAGCCGCCCAGGAGCGGGCCAGTTCGCTTTGCTCTTTGAGCGTCGCTGCGATCCGCGCCGCCTGCCCGGCGCGCGCCTCCTGGCGCGGCCCGACGGCGCCCAGGTGGGACTGTGCCGAGCGCGCCCGGCGCGCAAAGTCGTCGAGGTAGGCGGGCGCGCGACCGAGCACGTAGGCGCGTACCGCCGGCGCCGGATCGTCGGCGGCAGCCAGGATT
The DNA here is from genome assembly GCA_021298875.1 of Burkholderiales bacterium. GTDB lineage: Bacteria > Pseudomonadota > Gammaproteobacteria > Burkholderiales > Burkholderiaceae_F > JAJTHJ01. The sequence goes on from JAJTHJ010000260.1 coordinate 8,668, forward strand.
TCAAGCAGATTCGCCAGCCCAGCGTAGGTCAGCAGGCCGGCTTCCTCGCGCGTGACCGGTACGTCGGTGCTGAACTCGCGTTCCACCACCAGCGGTCCGCCCGGCATGAACATGAAGTCCAGCGGCACCTGCGACATGCCGACGATGCGGCCGGCCAGCACGCCTTTCTCGTCGAGATCGCCGAGCATCCCGTACACCGGCGCGCCGGTGGGCAGCGAACCGGCGCGATCCACGCCGCCGCGGGCGCCGGCGGCGGTCTGCAGCGATGGCGGCACCCGCGCCACGCCGGTGTAGATCCGGATTTCGGGGGTGATCACCAGGCCCTGCGGGAAACCCGCGTCGAAGGCCATGTCGGCGCGGATCAGCCAGTTCATCTTGCCGTCGAGCTCGAAGCTCTCGCGCCCCTGCATTGGCCCGCCGCCGGCGATCACGTTGAGCATCTTCAGCGCGCCCTGGCCGAAGCTGACGATGCCGCCGTAAGCGTTCTCGTGAAACGGCGTGCCGTCGGACAAGCGCGCGCCTTGCCGGCCGTAGATTTCCATCTCCAGTTCGGCCGGGATGTTCGGCGGCTCGGCACCGTTGTTGAAGTACTTGGTGGCGCCACGCAGTTGCCCGTCGAGCGGCACCGCGCCGATCTTCCCGGTCGGCAGCGGTGTGTCCGCGAGCGCGCCCGGGCCATGGACGACTCCGCCCAGAAACAGGATGTCGTAGGCGCGCGCTCCACCCGCGCCCGCCACGAGCGCGCAGGCCACCAGCAGCGTCGCCCACCACCGCCTCACGAGCGCTTCTCCGTCGCCGCGGCGCCCTGCCGCATCGCCTTCAGGCGCGGCAGCACGTCGCCCAGGATATCGAAGCCGCGCTGGGTGGCGTCCTTGATCGACTCGCTCGGCTTGCCGCTCGGGCTGGGGTAGCTCTCCAGAAACGCCCAAGGGATGAAGAACATCTTGCGGGCCGCCTCGATCCGCCAGCGGATTTCCTGCAGCCGGTCCTTGTCCTTCCGGTCGGCTTTCAGGAACGCGTCCTCGCAGTTGCGGCTGGCGGCGTCGATCCGCTCGCCGATGTCGGCCAGGACGGCCTTGAGCTTCACGAGGTCGGGGGCGGCGATCAGCCGCTCGACCATCGGCTTCATGTTGTAAACCCCGGCCAGCGTCATCTCGGCGGCCGCGATCGGATCGACCGGGATCGTCGAGGCGAAGCCGCGCAGGTTGGCCACCGGCGCGCCGGGCAGCATGTCGGATTCGAGCGGCACGTTCGCCTGGGCCACCAGGATGCCGTCCAGATAGCCGTCGCGGTCGAAGTCGCCGACCCGGCCCGCGATGTATTCGCCGCTCATGAGCGAGCCGGCCCGGTCGTAGCCGCCGGGCTGCCCGCGCGCGGTCTGCAGGGAGCGCGGCACCTGCACCCAGCCGGTGGTCAGCACGAAGTTGTCGACCCGGATGATTCCCTCGGGAAAGCCCGGGTCCAGCGCCAGATCGACCTTCCAGACGAAGTTCAGCGCCGCGTCGAATTCGTACTGCTCGGTGCCATGGTTGGGGCCGCCATCGACTGCGGTGAGCCAGAAGCTCTTGGCCTGCTTGTTCTCGCCGATGCCGAGCCGGCCGGCGTCGATGTTGGCGTTCACCCGCGTCTTGCCGTCCGACAGCGGCTTGTCGGCGGGGCGGAACTTCGCCTCGCCGCGCAGCCGCGCGGTGTCGAAGCTCACGCCGGCAATTTCGCCGTCGGGCAGCGCGGTGTCGGGGCGGATCGGCCCCGGTCCGAAAAAGTAGCCGCCGCGCAGATGGAAGCGGTAGTCGTCGCCAGCAAAGCTCGGCCACACCGCCATCGGCGTTGCCAGAACCAGAGCGACCAAGAACATGCGGATCGCGTTTGTCTTCATGAGGACACCTTGCAGGGAGGAATGCGGGCCGGCGGCGGCAGCTTGGACTGGATCGAGTCGCGCATCGCCTTGCGCCAGTTGCCGTGCAGTTCCTCGATCTGCGCGGCGTTGAGCGTCTTCAGTTCGGTCAGGCCGAGGTCGCGCAGTTGGCGCGCCGCGGCCGCGTTGCCAGGCGCGCCACCGGCCAGCGATTTCTCGACGTAGGCCGGGTCGACCGTGGCGCGGATCGCCAGGCCCATCGCCATCCCGGTCAGATAGCTGGGGCAGGCTTGCGGGTTGCCCTTGGCCAGCTCGTCGCCGACCGCGAAGAACTCGTTCGGGTGGGCGATGCGGGTGAAGCTCACCCCCATGCCGAAGCCGGAAATCGCGTCCGCGCGGAAGCGCTCCGGCAGCGCTTTCAGCCCCTCGTCCAGCGCCGTGAGGTCTCCGCCGGAGCGGATCCACATTGCCCGGCCGGCGCCGTGCGCGAAGGCCGAGGCGGCGGCAAACGGCAGCCGGTCGGCGACCTCCAGTCGCCCCTTGCCGCCGCCCTGGTGGAACAGGGCCACCGAGAAGCCCAGCCCTTCGTACGCATAGATCTGCGCCTGCAACGGCAGCGCGGCGAGCTGTTTGCGGATGCGCACCAAGTTGATGGTCGGTGCCAGTCCGTACCACATGCCCAGCCCGGCGTAATGCAGGCGCCGGTAACTAGCGTCGAACGGGGCAATGCGGGCGGCGAAGGTGTCCAGCGAGCCGTCGCCTTCGGTGTCGAGCGCGGCGCCCAGGCCCATCCCGACGCCCTCGTGCAGGAAGGGGCGGTCGAACGGATCGGCCTCGCGCAGCAGTTGCTCGGTGCGGGCCGGCCCGATGTCCTGGAACTGGGTCATAAAGCCGCGCACCATGTCGTTGGCGATCAGGCCGACGCCGCGTGCGTCGGTCTCGCCGCTGGCGCCCAGCCCCTTCATGTCGATCTTGCCGGCATCGGCGCGCCGCATCAGCACCGGCAGGTTGGTCTTGAACCAGACGAAGAAACGGGCGTCCGAATCGTCGGCCTTGTCGGCCACGAACTGACCGCCGACGCCGCGGCCCCCGGTGGCGATCAGCGTGCGCTTCAGCGGCAGCGTGCTCGCCGGCAGTTCAGTCACCCAGAGGATCGACACGTCGGTGTCGATCTCGCCGATCGAGTTGTTCGGGTTGTACATCTCCTTGATCACCGCCACCGTGTCGGCGTCGGACAGCGCCAGCCGGCTGGTGAGGTCGCTGAAGCCGGGGAACTCCTTCAGTCCGGCCTGCCAAGCGGCGCGGGCCTTTTCGACCTGGCCGGCCTTGGCGTAACCGTCGCCCAGCCGGATCGCGGTCAGCACGAAGTACGGCGGGCGCTGCGTCGAGCGGGCCTGAATCTCCAGGCACTTGTCGAAGTAGCGCATCGACTCGTCCTGCTTCTCGAAGTACTCCGGCCAGTGCAGGTAATTCATGCCGATGCCGTAATTGGCGATCCAGTTGTCCGGCTCGCGGTCCAGCACCGTCTGGAACTGCTTGATCGCGTTTTTCGACAGGAAGCCGGCGCCCATCGGGCCGACCGCCGGAATCTTGTCGATGTAGGCGAAAGCCAGGTTGAAGCGCAGCTCGTTGGGCGGCGCGGGCAAGCGGTCGATCTGCGCGTTGAGGTATTTGATCGGCCGGTCGTACTGCTTCACCGATACGGCGGTGGCGCGATAGAAATTGCCGACCGGCAGGCTGCCGGGGTTCTCGGCGATCCGCTGCTCGAGTGTGCTGAGCGCCTCCTCGCTCTTGCCTTGCTGCATCAGGGTGGCGGCCTGCTGCATCGCCTGCCGGTCCAGCGCCTGCGGATCGGACGACGGCGCGGTCTGGCAGCCCACCGCCGCCGCGAGCAGCGCGGCCCACAGAACAATCCACCGTGCGCCGCCGCCCGGACGCGCCCCAACGCTACTGCCGTTCGCCATGGTGTCCTACTCCTGACCTTTGCCGCGAGAAAGAAAATCGAGAGTGAAATCGAGCCCGGGCCGCTGCCGCCGGCGGGCCGAGACCGGATGCTCGACGGCGTCTGCCGCCGGATACGCGGTCGCCGCCAATGCCGGCAGCGGCTCGACCGTCTCCGAGTGCGCGGTGTAGCGGTCGGCGTCCTTGACGTGTCCGTCGAGCACGAGCAGGTAGCTGCGCTCGTAACCGGGGGCCGGCGGTGCCGGCGGCGCCGCGAACGACAGCGCCAGTTCGTCGCCGCCGCCCATCACCGCGTAACCGCCGTCTTTGACCCCGACCAGCGCCGCCACCGGGCCGTAATTGGTGAAGCGCCCGCCCATTTGGCTCCAGAGCATCGTGTAGTCGAGCTGGTCGTAGGCGTAGACCTCCGGGTCGCGCGCGACGATCTTCGAGAAGCCGCGGAAACGCAGCGCCGCCTCGACGAGCGGCAGCTCGACGACCCGCGCCGGCGCGGTGCCGCCGACGCTGAAGGCGATCTCGTCCCAGTACACGGAAAAGCCCGCCAGCACGCGCAACCGGCGCGACTGCAAGGGGGCGGCAAGCGTCAGCACCGCGGTGCGGTTCTGACCGGCCGGCAGGCCGACGTAGCCGACGTGGCGCCACTGGCCGTCGACGAACTGCTGCAACTCGGGGAACTGCAAGCGCGGCGCTTCGCCCTTGAACTCGCCGATCACCGCTGTCGAGTCGAAGGCGAGGAACCAGCCGGTCGCGTGAATTGCGTCGACCGCCGCCGGGTCGACGTCGGCGCCGAGATCGACTTCGATGACCGACGGCTCGGCGAAGCCGGGGTTGCGTGTGCGGCGCACCGTCTGCGCATAGCGCCGATCCTGCCGTGCCAGAAGGTCGGTCACGTCGCGCCCGTCGTAGCGCGCCTGCGCCGCCGGCACCAGTCGCTGCGCCAGATGCCAGGGCGGTTGCTCGCCCGCCGGAGGCGCCAGGCGGTCGGTGCTCGCCAGGCGCGCGCCGGCCGGGTGATCGACCGCCAGCAGTTGCGCGCGGTCGATGTAGGTGGTCTCGCGCAGTTCTTCGGTGATGCGGACGTCGAGCCGACCATCCTGCGCGGTCAGCAGGCCGGCGGGTACAACCACGTACTCGCGGTCGCCGAAGCCGAAGTACTTGCCGCGCTCCTGCAGGATGCCGACCGCGGTGGTGATCATCGCGTCGGTCAGGTAGCGGAAGCCCTGCGGCGTGCGCACGAAGATCGTCGGACAGGAGCCGGCGATGCGCTCGGACTCGAGGTACACGTAGGGCGTGCGGGTCGCATCGACCTTGATCTTGTTTTCGACGAAACCGTTGGTCCACTCCAGCCGCACGATTTCGGCGTAGTCCTCGCGGCCCAGGCCCAGGTGCACGAGGCCCCCGGTGGACTGCGCATACGAGTACAGCGGCCCCTTGCGCACCTCGACTTGCGTCAGGTTGCCGGTGGCGGGCGCGCGCTTGCCGTTGAGCAGTACGCTGGCCGACTTGCCCGCGTTTTTGGTGGCGTTGCGCATCAGAACCAACCCCCCGGCGCCGTCCACATAGGCCAGATCGAGCAGGCCGTCGCGGTTTTCGTCGAGCGCCAGCAGTGGCGTGGCCGCTCCGGGCGCGGGGGCCGCAGCCAGCGGCTTCGCCTCGAAGCTGCGC
>JAJTHJ010000164.1 GCA_021298875.1 Burkholderiales bacterium
CGAGCCGACGCCCCCGATCCCAGCTGCCCCGGCCCCTGCGCTGCCGACGGCGCCAGCGCCGGCTGCGGCGGAAGCGGTGCCGGCGCCGGCGGAGCCCCCGCCGCCGGCCACCGATGCTGCACCGCCGGCCGCAGCGATTGCCGCGGCGGTGACGACACCAGCCGCTGCCGCGCCGGCGCTGCGCATCGTCATCGGCAACCGGCCGTCGTGGATCGAGGTCACCCAGGCCGACGGCCGGGTGATCGCCAGCGGTGTGCAGCCCGCCGGTACCGAACTCAAACTCGAAGGCACGCGCCCCCTGCGGCTGGTGATCGGCAACGCCAGCGGCGTGACCATCGAAGCCAATGGGCAACCGGTGCCGCTGTCGCCGCACGTGCAAAGCGACGTCGCCCGCCTTACGCTGGATTGAGCATGGATCGCGCACCTTCCGCAATGACTTGTGTGCCCGAGTACGGCCCGCTGGCGCGGCGCGCCACGCGGCGCGTGCTGGTGCGCTGGGGCGCACGCGAGGTCGCCGTGGGCGGCGGCGCGCCGGTGATGGTGCAGTCGATGACCAACACCGACACGGCGGATGCGATCGCCACCGCGATCCAGGTCAAGGAACTGGCGCAGGCCGGCTCCGAAGTCGTGCGCATCACCGTCAACAGCCCCGAGGCGGCGGCCGAGGTCGCGGCGATCCGCGACCAGTTGGACAAGATGGGTGTGGACGTGCCGCTCGTCGGCGACTTCCACTACAACGGCCACAAGCTGCTCGCCGACTATCCCGGCTGCGCGCAGGCGCTGTCGGCTTATCGCATCAACCCCGGCAACGTCGGCCGCGGCGCCAAGCGCGAGGACAACTTCGCGCGGATGATCGAGATCGCCTGCGCAAAGGACAAGCCGATCCGCATCGGCGTCAACTGGGGCAGCCTCGATCAGGAACTGCTGGCGCGGATGATGGACGAGAACTCCGCCCGCGCCGAACCCTGGGACGCCGGCGCGGTGCTGCGCGAGGCGCTGGTGCGCTCCGCGATCGACAGCGCACAGCGCGCCGAGGAAATCGGCTTGGCCGGCGACAAGATCGTGCTGTCGGCCAAGGTCAGTGGCGTGCAGGACTTGAGTGCGGTGTACCGCGAGCTCGCCCGCCGCTGCGATTACCCGCTGCATCTGGGCCTGACTGAAGCCGGCATGGGCAGCAAGGGCATCGTGGCTTCGACGGCCGCCTTGGCGGTGCTGCTGCAAGAGGGTATCGGCGACACGATCCGGGTGTCGTTGACGCCGGCGCCGGGCGAGTCGCGCACTACCGAGGTCAAGGTCGCGCAGGAAATCCTGCAGGCGCTGGGCCTGCGCGCCTTCACCCCGCAGGTGATCGCCTGCCCCGGCTGCGGCCGCACCACCAGCACCGTGTTCCAGGAACTCGCCGAGAAAATCCAGGGTTGGCTGCGCGCGCAGATGCCGGTCTGGCGCACGCAGTACCCGGGTGTGGAGACGATGAAGGTCGCGGTGATGGGTTGCGTGGTCAACGGCCCCGGCGAGAGCAAGCACGCCAACATCGGCATCAGCCTGCCGGGCACAGGCGAGTCGCCGGTGGCGCCGGTGTTCGTCGATGGCGAGCGCACGGTGACGCTGAAGGGCGAGCGCATCGCCGAAGAGTTCGAGGCGATCATCGCCGACTACGTGCGCCGCAAGTACGCGACAGCGCAGCACTGAACCGATGGCCGCGCCAAAGCTCGCCGCCGTGCGCGGCATGAACGACGTGTTGCCCGCGCAGGCGCCGTTATGGGAACTCTTCGAGCGCCGCACGGTAGACGTGCTGCGCGCCTATGGCTACCAGCAGATCCGCACGCCGCTGGTGGAGCCGACCGCGCTTTTCGTGCGCGGCATCGGCGAGGCGACCGACATCGTCGAGAAGGAGATGTACGCCTGGACCGATGCGCTCAACGGCGATCAGCTCGCGCTGCGGCCCGAAGGCACCGCCTCGGTGGTACGGGCCGCGATCGAACACAACCTGTTGTACGACGCGCCGCGGCGGCTCTGGTACATCGGCCCGATGTTCCGCCACGAGCGGCCGCAGCGCGGGCGCTCGCGCCAGTTTCATCAAGTGGGTGTGGAGGCGCTGGGCTTTACCGGGCCCGACATCGACGCCGAGCACCTGCTGCTTGTGAAGCGCCTGTGGGACGTGCTGGAGATCGGCCCCGTGCGCCTGGAGATCAACACGCTGGGTTCCACCGCCGAGCGCGCGGAGCACCGCACGGCCCTGATTGCCTACCTTGAGCGACACATCGATGCGCTCGATGCCGACGCGCGCCGGCGCCTGCACAGCAACCCGCTGCGCGTGCTCGACAGCAAAAATCCGGCGGTGCAGCAGGCCGTGGCCGAAGCGCCCGTCCTGCTCGACTATCTGGGAGCCGAATCGCGCGCGCACTTCGACCAATTGCAGAAATTGCTCACGGCAGGCGGCGTCGAGTTCACCGTCAACCCGCGGTTGGTGCGCGGGCTCGACTACTACAACCTGACGGTGTTCGAGTGGATCACCGACCGCCTCGGTGCGCAGGGCACGATCTGCGGCGGCGGTCGTTACGATCCGCTGATCGAAATGCTCGGCGGCAAGCCGGCGCCAGCGTGCGGCTTCGCACTCGGCATCGAGCGCGTGATCGAGCTGATGAGCGAGGCCGCAGTGGCCGCGGACACGGCGCAGTGCGACGTGTACGTGCTGCACCAGGGCGGCGCAACCCAGGTGCTGGCGCAGTCGGTGGGAGAATCGCTGCGCGACGCGGGGCTGGATGCCATCGTCCACGCCGGCGAGGCGAGCCTGAAGTCGCAGATGAAGCGGGCCGACGCCAGCGGCGCCGAGTTCGCCGTGATCGTCGGTGCGGCCGAGGCGGCGGCGCAGGCGGCGGCGGTCAAGGCACTGCGCGCGCGCGGGGCGGCCGCGCCTTTCGCCGAGCAGCAGACGGTGCCGCTCGCGCAGCTGGCGACGGACTTGGCCGCCGCCTTGGAACGGATATCGGAGTAGGACAGAGCGCATGGCATACGATCTTCAGGAACAGGAACAACTGGCGCAGTTTCGCGCCTGGTGGGACAAGTACGGCAACTGGGTGTTGACGGTGCTCACCTTCGCGCTGCTGGCGATCGCCGCGGTCAACGGCTACAAGTGGTACGAGCGCGATCAGGCAGCCAAGGCTGCCGCTGTGTACGACGAGCTGGTTCGCGCCGTCGATGCCAACAACGGCGCGCGGGTGCAGGAACTCACCGACACGCTGACCGCGCGGCATGGCCGCACGGTGTATGCGCCGATGGCGGCGCTCTATGCGGCGCGCTTCAAGCACGCGGCCGGCGATCTGCCCGGTGCGCGGGCGCGGCTGCAATGGGTGATCGACGACTCCGGCCATCCCGAGTACCTGCCGCTGGCCCGCCTGCGGCTGGCCGGCGTGCAACTGGACGAGAAGGCCTTCGACGAGGCACTGCGCACGCTGGCGGCCGCGCCGCCGCCGGCGGTGCTGGCGGCGGCCTATGCCGACCGGCGCGGCGACGTGCTGGCCGCGCAGGGCAAGACCGGCGAGGCGCGGGCGGCGTACCAAGAGGCGCTCGACAAGGCCGACGCCGGCCATCCGCTGCGGCGGATCGTCGAGATCAAGCTCGACGCGCTGCCGGCGGCGGCCTCGTGATGCGCGCGCTGCGTTCCGCCGCTTGCGTGGCGGCGCTGGTTGGTGCGGCGGCGCTGTCGTCGGGATGTTCTTCGAGCAAATCGGCGGCGGCCGAGCCGGCCGAACTGACCGAGATCGCCATCACCGTCCCGGCGCAGGTCGCCTGGCGCGTTTCGGTCGGCTCGGCGAAGAGTGCCTTTCTACCGCCCGCGGTGCTCGACAACGCCGTTTATGCGGCCAGCGGCGGCGGCACCTTGCTGCGCGTCAGTCCCGAAACCGGAGCC
>JAJTHJ010000100.1 GCA_021298875.1 Burkholderiales bacterium
CCGCAACTTCCTCTGCCGTCTTGCGGATGTCCTCAACTTCCGACGCATTGCTGACCTGCATGCGCAGAAGGCGGAGTACTTGATCGCGGTGCTTCATCGTATCGGGGTCACTCGCTGAGTAGTCGTTGCCAATTGGACGGTGGAATCTTGCCCGGGGCTACGCCGTCGGGGCCGCTCACTTCAAAGTGTTCTCTGTGGCGCCTGGCACATGCCACTCGAACCGCAACATCACGAGGGCGCGCGATGCTGAGGAACAAGTCCGATGGAATGGCGGCGACTCCATCAGAGCCGCAGACAAGCCCGATGACAATCGGCAGGCACTCTGCTTTCGACGCCAAGAGCCGCTGTTCTTCAGGCATGAACGTGAAGCCCCAGGGGCTGCGAACCCCCGTCGAGTATTTCAAGTGCACGCGGATGCGGTCGTTCAGCTCAAAGAATGGCGCGACGAAGGCAACCTTTGCTCCACCGCAGCCACGAATGAGCTGATGCAGCGCCGCTCCCTCGTAGAACTCTTGCTTCTGAATGGCCATGTACTCGCTCAGGCCGGCGGCGCTACGTGGCGTGCGTCCAGATCAGCGGCCATTGCGTTAACGCCAGTTGCGCGAAAACCTCATTGTCTCTGCTGCCGACGCCGAACTCGTGCCAATGATAAAGGACGTTATCAGCCGTGAGCCCAGGCCGATCCGCAACTGCCCGGTTTCCTCGCGCCAATGACCGAGCGCGCTCGAATCCGCGAGCGTCAAGTCTCAGAGTAAACCGGCCTGCCGTCCCCGCAGATCTCAGCGACCGCTCAGCACAACCGCTGTAATTCGGCAGGCCAAACTCGGGCGTCTGCACTCAGTCTGTTGCAGTCATCGCTTGGTGCAGCACGTCTGCGGGAGATGGTCGTTAGTGGCTGTTGGACAGAGCGGCGGCGTGCGCTCGATGCAGATAGTCCTGGTGACACCAGCGCGGAGCAGATTACAGCGGTGTTTGCGATTACCCCTTTGCCGGCCTAGCGCCATCGCCATGCCACTCGACCGAGAAGCAGCCACCCCACGAGGAACAGCACTCCGCCCGCAGGCGTGACCGCCCCCAGCGCCCGCACGCCAGTCAACGCCAGCGCATACAAACTGCCGCTGAAGATCAGCGTCCCAGCGACAAAGCACCAGCCCGCCACGTTCACAGCGCGGCCCGGCCAACGCTCGGCGGCGCAGGCTGCCGCAAGCAGACCGACCACATGGAACATCTGGTACCGCACGCCGGTCTCGAAGATCGCGAGCATCTCGGGCGTGAGGCGCGCTTTCAGCGCATGCGCGCCAAAGGCGCCGGCGGCCACGGCGATGAAGCCGCTGGCGGCGGCGAGGATGAAGAAGAGCCGCGTCATCAGCGCATGAACGCCGTGCTTGCCGGCCGCCCCGGCAATTCGAGCGTCGCCGTCGCCGCCGGCGTCTGCGCGATCACCTTGCCCCGCCGCACCACCGCCAGCCGCGTCGCCCGCAGCCGTATCGCCTCGATGGGGTCGCGCGCTTGCAGCAGCACAAAGTCGGCGTGGCAGCCGGGTTCCAGCCCGTAGCCTTCGAGGCCGAGAATCTTTGCGGGCGTGCTGGTCACCGCGGCAAAGCACTGGCGCATCGCGTCCACCCCCGTCATCTGCGCCACGTGCAGGCCCATGTGCGCGACCTCCAGCATGTCCGCGCTGCCCAGCGAATACCACGGGTCCATCACGCAGTCGTGGCCAAAGGCGACGTCGATGCCGGCGGCCAGCAGCTCGGGTACGCGCGTCATGCCGCGGCGCTTCGGATAACTGTCGTGCCGGCCCTGAATCGTGATGTTGATCAGCGGGTTGGCCACCGCGCTGACGCCGGCTTCCGCGATCAGCGGGATCAGCTTGGACACGTAGTAGTTGTCCATGCTGTGCATCGAGGTCAGGTGCGAGCCGTTGACGCGCCCGTGCAGGCCCAGGCGCAGGGTCTCGGCGGCCAGTGTTTCGATGTGGCGGCTGGCGGGGTCGTCGGTCTCGTCGCAGTGCATGTCCACGCGCAGGCCGCGGCGCGCGGCTTCTTCGCACAACAGGCGCACGCTGTCCGCGCCCTGCGCCATCGTGCGCTCAAAGTGCGGGATGCCGCCCACCACGTCCACGCCCATGTCGAGCGCGCGCCGCAGGTTGTCGAGCGCGCCCGGCGCGCGCAGCACGCCGTCCTGCGGAAAGGCGACCAGTTGCAGGTCGAGGTAGGGTCGCACCCGCTCGCGCACGGCGAGCAGCGCCTCCACCGCCAGCAGGCGCGCATCGCACACGTCCACGTGCGAGCGGATCGCGAGCAGCCCCTTGGCCACCGCCCAGTCGCAGTAGGCGAGCGCGCGCTCGACGATGGCGTCTTGCGTGAGCAGGGGTTTTAACTCGCCCCACAGTGCAATGCCCTCCAGCAGCGTGCCGCTGGCGTTGACGCGCGGCAGCCCGTAGGACAGCGTGGCGTCCATGTGGAAGTGCGCATCGACAAAGGGCGGCGTGACCAACTGCCCCGCCGCGTCCAGCGTGCGCGCGGCGGGCGCGGCGATGGCGGGCGCCACTTCGACGATGCGCCCGTCGCGCACCGCGATGTCGATGTCGCGGCGGCCGTCGGGCAGGGTGGCGTGGGTGACGAGGAGGTCGAGCATCGTAAGGCGGTGAAGATGATGCCGCTTGCGCGGCGGGTGACGGCGGCTCGCGCCGCCTGTGAATTCACAGCCCGCGGACGCGGGCGTCACAGGCGGCGCGAGCCGCCGTCATTTTCATCCAAAGAGCTTGTTCGCCGTCTCCGCGATCAGCTTGCCCTGGTGGCGGGCGCCGTCGAGGTCGATCGCGCTCGGCTGCCGCTGGCCCTGGCCGCCGGC
>JAJTHJ010000315.1 GCA_021298875.1 Burkholderiales bacterium
CGCATCAGCGGGAGAGGGGCAGGGGGTGAGGGCGCTCTGGCGGTAACGCACTTGCTGAATTCTCGCCAATGCAGCTCACCACTCGCGCGTCAACGGCACGAAGCGCACGTCGATCGTCCGCCGCGTGACGGCGCGGCCGTCGGCGTCTTTGCGGATCAGCAGCAGGTGCTGTATGGCGCCTTGCGGGCCGACGGGGATCACCAGACGGCCGCCGGGCTTCAGTTGCTCGATCAACGGTTGCGGCACGTGGTCGGGCGCGGCGGTGACGACGATGCCGTCGAACGGCGCAGCTTCCGGCCAGCCGCGGTAACCGTCGCCGATTTTGAGTTCGATGTTGCGGTAGCCCAGTTCGCGCAGCAGTGCCGCGGCGCGCGCGCCGAGCGCGGGCACGATCTCGATGCTGTAAACGCGCGCCACGCACTCGGCCAGAACGGCGGCCTGGTAGCCGGAACCGGTGCCCACCTCCAGCAGCCGGTGCGCCGGCTGCGCGGCGAGCAACTCGGTCATCAGCGCAACCACGGTCGGCTGCGAGATGGTCTGTCCTTCGCCGATCGGCAGCGGCCGGTCGTCGAACGCATGGTCGCGCAGCGCCGCCGGCACAAAGCGCTCGCGCGGCACCGCGCGCAGCGCGCTGCGCACCGGCTCCGACAAACCCGCCACGCCGGTCTGCGCGGCGCTGGCGCGCAGTTGCAGGTCGATCTCGCGCAGCAGCCGCTCGCGCGGTGCGTCGCCGTCCTGGGCCAGCGCGGCGAGCGGCCACGCGCCCGCGCCGGCCAGCAGCCGGCGGCGCAGCGGGGCAGGGCGGCGGTCGCTCATGTGGCGCGTGCGCGCGGGGTCGCCGAGAATCGCGGGGGTCTGCACGCTTCGACTTTACGCCCGCCGCGCATGCCGCCGTCCATCCGCCCCGCGCAGGTCGAGCGCGACGCCGCCGGCGCCGCGTTCAGCCCGCAGTACGGCGACGTCTACGCCAGCCGCGACGGCGCGCTTGGCCAGGCGCGGCACGTCTTTCTCGGTGGCAACGATCTGCCCGCGCGCTGGCGTGGCCGTGCGAGCTTCGTCGTCGTGGAGACGGGCTTCGGCCTGGGCGTGAACTTCCTCGCCACCTGGCAGGCGTGGCGCGACGATCCGGCGAGCTGCGCGCGGCTCCACTGCGTCGCGGTGGAAAAGCACCCGGTGGCGGCGGCCGACCTGCTCGCCTTCGCGCCCGCGCCGTTGGCGCCGCTGGCACGGGCGCTCGCCGCCGCCTGGCCGCTGCCGCTGCCGGGGCTGCACCGGCTGGACTTCGACGACGGCGCGCTGCGGCTGACGCTCGCCTTCGGCGATGCGCGCGCGCTGGTGCCGCAGCTCGTGGCCGGGGCCGATGCGTTCTTTCTCGACGGTTTTGCGCCCGACCGCAATCCGGAGCTGTGGGAGCCACCGCTGATCAAGGCGCTGGCGCGCCTGGCGCGCCCGGGCGCCACACTTGCCACCTGGTGCACCGCGCGCGCCGTGCGCGATGCGCTGGCGGCGAGCGGTTTCGCGGTTGAGTTGCGACCGGGCTACGGGCACAGGCGGCAGATGCTGGCGGCGCGCTTCGCGCCGCGCTGGCGGCTGCGGCGGCACGAGCCGCCCGCCGCTTACGCGGGCGAGCGCAAGGCGCTGGCGATCGGCGCCGGGCTGGCAGGCAGTTGGGCCGCCGCCGCACTGGCGCAGCGCGGCTGGCAGGTGCGCGTTCTCGACAGCGGCGCCGGGCCTGCGGCGGCGGCTTCGGCGCTGCCCTGGGGGCTCGTCCACCCCCAGTTTGCCGCCGACGACAACCTGCTCGCGCGACTGACGCGCGCGGGCTTCCTGCTTGGCCGGCAGCGGCTGGCCTCTGCGCCGTACTGGCAGCCGGGCGGCGTGTTCCAGCAGGCGCGCGACGAGGCGGAGGCCGCCCGCTGGCGGACGGCACTCGGCGCCTGCGACGACTGGCCGCGCGACTACCTGCGCTGGGTCGGCGCGGATGAGGCCGCCGCCCTCATCGGCATGGCCCCGTGCCGCGGCGGCCTGTGGTTTGCGCAAGGCGGTGTGGTGTCGGCGGCGCGCTGGTGCGCCGCGCTGCTGGCCGGCAGCCACACGCAGTTCGGCACCGCCGTCGCCGCGCTCGAGCGGCGCGACGGCCAGTGGCACGCCCTTGCGTCCGACGGCCGCAGCCTCGCCGCTGCGCCGGTCGTGGTGGTCGCCAACGCGCTCGACGCACCGCGCCTGCTCCGGCTGCGCCACGCGCCGGTGCAGCCGGTGCGTGGCCGCATCAGCGTGCTCGCCGGCGATCTGCCGCTGCGTGCCGGTGTCGGCGGCGACGGCTACCTGGTGCGCGGCGCCGACGGCTGGCTCGGGGTCGGTGCGAGTTACGAGTTCTCGCCAACGGATCGCGCAGCGCCGATCGCGGAGTGCGACATCCACGCCGGCAACCTGCAACGCGTGCGGCGCCTGCTGCGCGCAGCGCCGCCGCTGGCGCCGACCGGCGTCTTCGACGGTGTGCGCTGCGTGGCGCGCGACCGACTGCCGCTGGCCGGTGCGGTGGCCGACGAAGCCGCTGCGCTGGACGCGGCGGCCGAACTGCGCGGCGCGCACCTGGCCGGCCTGCCGCGGCGCGCGGGACTCTATTGCAGCTTTGCCCTCGGCTCGCGCGGCCTGACGCTGGCGCCGCTGGCGGCCGAGTTGATCGCCGCGCAAGTCGAAGGCGAGCCCTGGCCGGTCGAGCGCGCGCTTGCTGACGCACTCGACCCCGCGCGCTTCCTGCTCCAAAAACTGCGGCGCGGGTAAACGCAGTTTTTCATTTCGGTTCAAGTTTGTTGCAGACGCACACGGCAACACGCGCTTATTCTCGATGTCCCGCTGCGACGGGAACCGATAACGACAAGGAGACACGCGCGATGATCCCTCCACCGTTCGACTACCACGCGCCGGCCAGCGTTGCCGACGCGCTGAAGCTGCTGACGAGCCTGGGCGACGAGGCCAAGCTGCTGGCCGGCGGCCACAGCCTGCTGCCGATGATGAAGCTGCGCTTCGCCCAACCGGCGCACTTGATCGACCTGAATAAGATCGCCGAACTGCAAGGCATCCGCGAAGACGGCGGCGTCATCGTGATCGGCGCGATGACGCGCGAGAACGATCTGATCGACTCGCCGCTGCTCGCCGCCAAAGTGCCGCTGCTGCCGGAAGTCGCGCGCCAGATTGCCGATCCGCAGGTGCGCAACCGCGGCACCATCGGCGGCGACATCGCGCATGGCGACCCGGCCAACGACCACCCGGCGGTGGCGATCGCGCTGGACGCGACCTTCGTGCTGACCGGCCCCAAGGGCAGCCGCGAGGTCAAGGCCGACGCCTTCTATCACGGCATGTACGCGACCGAACTGGCCGCCGACGAAATCCTGACCGCGATCCGCATCAAGCCCTTCGCCCCCGGCACCGGCTACGCCTACACCAAACTCAAGCGCAAGACCGGCGACTGGACCACCGCCGGCGCCGCGGTGGTGATGACGATGAGCGCGGGCAAGGTCGCCAGCGTGCGCATCGGCCTCACCAACCTGGGGCCTGCCGCGCTGCGCGCGCGCGAGGCGGAAGCCGCGTTGACCGGCAAGGCGCCGGACGCCGCCGCGATCGCCGCCGCCGCGCAGGCCGCGATGGCGATCTGCGACCCCGCCGAAGACCTCAGAGGCAACCGCGACTACAAGCTGGCGATGGCCGGCGAGATGCTGCGCCGCGCGCTCAAGCAGGCGGCCGCGCGCTGCGGCTAACGGACACCGCGAGACGGAAGCATGAGCAAGACACTGATTTCGGTGACGGTCAACGGCCGCACCCACGAGCGCGCGGTGGAGCCGCGCCAGTTGTTGATTCATTTGCTGCGCGAGGACCTGAACCTCACCGGCGCGCACATCGGCTGCGAGACCAGCCACTGCGGCGCCTGCACGGTGGACGTGGACGGCCGCTCGATCAAGAGCTGCACGGTGCTGTCGGTGCAGTGCGACGGCAGCAGCGTGCGCACGGTCGAAGGTCTGGCCGACAAGGGCGTGCTGCACGCGGTGCAGGAAGGCTTTCGTCGTGAGCACGGTTTGCAGTGCGGCTTTTGCACGCCGGGCATGCGGATGCGCGCCTGGCGTCTGCTGCAAGACCACCCCGACCCGAGCGAGGACGAGATCCGCGCCGGCATGGCCGGCAACCTGTGCCGCTGCACCGGCTACCAGAACATCGTCAAGGCGGTGCAGTACGCCGCGCGCAAACTGCGCGAGAGCGCCGCGGTGGCGGCCTAGGCAGATCGAGACGACGGACCGTGGGCCGACGTTCCTCCCTCACCCCAACCCCCCTCCCGGGGGGAGAGGGGCTTGAGAACCCTCTCCCCCCGGGAGAGGGTGGCGCGCAGCGCCGGGTGAGGGAAGACCGCCGGCCGACGTTGAAGTGAATTTCGCGGGCACCCACCGTGGGCGACCGCGCCAAAGCCAGGAGACCAAGGACATGAACGCTCCGCTGACCGATCGTGAGAAGGCCCTGATGGGCATGGGCGAGTCGCGCCTGCGCAAGGAGGACGCGCGCTTCATCCAGGGCAAGGGCAATTACGTGGACGACATCAAGCTGCCGGACATGGTGCACATGGACATCGTGCGCTCGCCGCTGGCCCACGCTCGCATCAAGAAGATCGACAAGAGTGCGGCGCTGGCCGTGCCCGGCGTGCTGGCGGTGCTGACCGCGGACGATCTGAAGCCGCTCAAGCTGCACTGGATGCCCACGCTCGCCGGCGACGTGCAGGCCGTGCTGGCCGACGAGAAGGTGCATTTTCAGATGCAGGAGGTGGCGGTGGTGATCGCCACCGACCGCTACGCCGCCGCCGACGGCGTGGAGGCGGTGCAGGTCGAGTACGACGAACTGCCGGCGGTGGTCGATCCGTATGAGGCGCTCAAGCCCGACGCACCCGTGCTGCGCGAAGACCTCGCCGGCAAGACCGAAGGCGCGCACGGCAAGCGCACGCACCACAACCACATCTTCACCTGGGAGGCCGGCGACAAGGACGCCGCCGACGCGGCCTTCGCCGGCGCCGCGGTCACCGTCAAGCAGCACCTGCCGTACCCGCGCGTGCATCCCTGCCCGCTGGAGACCTGCGGCTGTGTGGCCTCGTTCGACCCCGTGCGCGGCGAACTGACCACCTACATGACCTCGCAGGCGCCGCACGTGGTGCGCACCGTGGTCGCGCTGCTGTCGGGGCTGCCGGAGTCGAAGATCCGCATCGTCTCGCCCGACATCGGCGGCGGCTTCGGCAACAAGGTCGGTGTGTATCCCGGCTACGTCTGCGCGATCGTCGCCTCCATCGTGCTCGGCCGCCCGGTCAAGTGGATCGAAGACCGCGTGGAAAACATCTCGACCACCGCGTTTGCGCGCGACTACCACATGGACGGCGAACTGGCCGCCACCGCCGACGGCCGCATCACCGGCCTGCGCGTGAACGTGATCGCCGACCACGGCGCGTTCGACGCCTGCGCCGACCCGTCCAAGTACCCGGCGGGCCTCTTTCACATCTGCTCGGGCTCCTACGACATTCCGGCCGCGTACTGCCGCGTCGATGGCGTCTACACCAACAAGGCGCCGGGCGGGGTGGCCTATCGCTGCTCGTTCCGCGTGACCGAGGCGGTGTACCTGATCGAGCGGATGATCGACGTGCTGGCGCAGAAGCTCGGGATGGACAAGGCCGAAATCCGGATGAAGAACTTCATCCGCCGCGAGCAGTTCCCGTACCGCTCGGCCTTCGGCTGGGAGTACGACTCCGGCGACTATCACACCGCGCTGAAGAAGGTGATGGACGCCGTGGACTATCCGGCGCTGCGCGCCGAGCAAGCGGCCAAGCGCGCCGACCCCAATTCGCCGACGCTGATGGGCATCGGCATTGCCACCTTCACCGAGATCGTCGGCGCCGGGCCGTCCAAGATGTGCGACATCCTCGGCATCGGCATGTTCGACTCCTGCGAAATCCGCGTGCACCCGACCGGCGCGGCGATCGCGCGGATGGGCACGATCACGCAGGGGCAGGGGCATCAGACCACCTATGCGCAGATCATTGCCACCGAGATCGGCATCCCGTCGGACGTGATCCAGGTGGAAGAAGGCGACACCTCGACCGCGCCCTACGGCCTGGGCACCTACGGCTCGCGTTCCACCCCGGTGGCCGGCGCGGCGATCGCGTTGGCGGCGCGGAAGATCCACGCCAAGGCGCGCAAGATCGCCGCGCATCTCTTGGAGGTCGGCGAGGGCGATCTCGACTGGGAGATCGACCGCTTCAAGCTGCGCGGCGACGATGCGCGCTTCAAGACGATGAAGGACATCGCCTGGGCCGCCTACCACCAGGCGCCGCCCGGACTGGAGCCGGGGCTGGAGGCGGTGCATTACTACGACCCGCCCAACTTCACCTACCCCTTTGGCGCGTATCTGGCGGTGGTCGATATCGACCGTGGCACCGGCGAGACCAAGGTGCGCCGCTTCTATGCGCTCGACGACTGCGGCACGCGGATCAACCCGATGATCATCGAAGGCCAGATCCACGGCGGCCTGACCGAAGGTTTTGCGGTGGCGATGGGCCAGCAGATGCCCTTCGATGCGCAGGGCAATCTGCTCGGCAACACGCTGATGGACTACTTCGTGCCGACCTTTGTCGAGACGCCGAAGTGGGAGACCGACCACACCGTGACGCCGTCGCCGCACCATCCGCTGGGGGCCAAGGGCGTGGCCGAGTCGCCGCACGTGGGCTCGATCCCCTGCCTGACCAACGCGGTGGTCGATGCGTTTGCGCATCTGGGTGTGACCCACATGACGATGCCCCACACGAGCTTCCGCGTCTGGCAGCAGTTGCGGGCCAGTGGGGTGGCTTTGGCTTGATCCTGGCAGCCAGGGCGCCCTCACCCGGCGCTTCGCGCCACCCTCGCCCGCATCAGGGGGAGAGGGGCCGGAGGTGAGGGCAAGCAACCCTCCGTCAATGGCACTCATTGTTGAATCCGCATCACCATGCAAGTCAAACTCGAAAAGCAATACACGCTCACCGTGCCGCCGCAGGCGGCCTGGTCGCTGCTGACCGACATCCACGAGCTGGCCGGTTGCATGCCCGGTGCCGAGCTCGGCGA
>JAJTHJ010000248.1 GCA_021298875.1 Burkholderiales bacterium
ATACCACTGGATCACCTGCTGCGGCTGCTCATAGCTTTGCGCCAGTTCTTCGATCGCGCGGCGGATCTGCTGCTGCTGCGCCTGCAAGCGCTCTTTCTGCACCAGCTCGGACAGCACCAGCCCGAGCCGTACGCGCCGCTCGGCCCCCGCAGCGAAGACCTCCGGCGGCAGCGGCGCCTCCTTGGCATTGATGCCGCGCGCCACGAGGTCGGAGCGGGCCGCCTCGGCCATGCGCGCGGTTTCGGCCTCGACCAAGGACTTGGGCACTTCGAAGCGGGCGAGCCCCAGCAGCGCGTTCATCACGCTGTCCTTGGTGCGGCCCTGCAGGCGCGAGCGTACTTCGCGCTCCAGATTGGCGCGCACCTCGGCGCGCATGGTGGCCAGATCGCCATCGGCCACGCCGAGCGACTTGGCGAAGTCGGCATCGACCGCCGGCAGTACCGCCGCCTCGACCTGCTTGACCGTCACCTCGAACTGCACGGTCTTGCCCGCCAGATGCGTCGCCCGATAGTCGGCCGGGAAGGTCAGCGGAAACGTCTTGCTCTGCGCTGCGGTCATGCCCGGCAGTGCCGCTTCGAACTCCGGCAGCATCCGCCCTTCGCCGACGAGGATGAGCATGTCCTTCGCACTGCCGCCGTCGAACGGGGTGCCGTCCAGCGTGCCGGTGAAATCCACCGTCACGCGGTCGCCCGCCTGCGCGGCGCGCTCGACCGCCTCGTAGCGGGTGCGCTGCTTGCGCATGATCTTGATCGTCGCATCGACCTCGGCCTCGCCGACCTCGCACACCGCGCGCTGCACTTCGGCCGCGCCGATGTCCCCCAGATCGATGTCGGGAAAGACCTCGAAAGTGGCGGAGAAGGCGAGTTCGCCGTCAGTGGTGCCGGTCTTGGGCTCGACCCGCGGCGTGCCGGCCACGCGCAGCTTGCCGGCGCTCACCGCCTCGTTGAAGGCAGCACCGATCTGGTCGTTGAGCACCTCCGAATGCACTTGGGCGCCATAGGACGCCGCCACCATCTTCATTGGCACCTTGCCGGGCCGGAAGCCCGGCATCTTCATGCCGCGGGCGAGCTTGGCCAGGCGC
The DNA here is from genome assembly GCA_021298875.1 of Burkholderiales bacterium. Taxonomy (GTDB): domain Bacteria; phylum Pseudomonadota; class Gammaproteobacteria; order Burkholderiales; family Burkholderiaceae_F; genus JAJTHJ01. Next base: position 1,082 of record JAJTHJ010000248.1, read on the forward strand.
GTGCCGACTTCCTTTTCTAGGGCCTGCGCCGAGAGCGTCAGGTCCACACGGCGCTGCAGGCCGTCGAGCGTTTCGATGTTCGCTTGCATCTTTTCTGCGTGAGGTTGCACGGGCGTTGCCGCCCGCGGGATTCAATGGACTGGTGCGAAGGGGGGGACTCGAACCCCCACGCCGGTGAAGGCGTCAGGACCTAAACCTGGTGCGTCTACCAATTTCGCCACCTTCGCCCGGCAGGCACCGATTCGGCTACTGCGCACCCCCATCTCGCCGCTGCGGTGCTCGCCGTACAAGTGCGTACGGCTGTGCGCCTCGCGCCGACCTGGGGGCGCTCGCTACGCCGACTCGGTGCCTGCCGTGCCGCCGTCCGCACTCAGGCGTAGACCAAAGGCGAAAACGCGGCGGATTCTAGCGGTTCGATAATCGCGGGATGACGCCGCAGCAGTATTGCGAAGAAAAGGCCGCGCCACGCGGGTCGAGCTTGTACTACGCGCTGCTGCGGGTTGGCGCGCGCGAGCGGCGGGCGCTGGTCGCGCTGCACGCGTGGCTGCGGGAGCTGGTGGCGATCGGCGCGGAGGTGTCCGACCCCGGTGTGGCGCAAAGCAAGCTCGCCTGGTGGGCGCGCGAGGTGGAACGGGGGCTCGCCGGCACGCCGCAGCACCCGGCGATGCAGGAGCTTGCGTTGGCCGTAGCCGACTTCTCGTTGCCGCAGGGTCCGTTGTTCGAGGTGCTGGCGGCGGTCGAGTTCGATCTGCGGCAGAACCGCTACCTGGACTTTGCCCTGTTGCGCCGCCAGTACGAGCACACGTCTGGCGCCGTGGGGGAACTGGCGGCGACCGTACTCGGCTCCGCGGACACCGCGGCGGCGCGGCAGCTGGGCCTGGCCCTGCGCTTGGTGGCGGCGATCCGCGATGTGGGCCGGCAGGCGCGGCGCGGGCGCGTGGAGTTACCGCTCGAAGACTTACAGCGCTTCGAGGTAAAGGTGGCCGACGTGCTCGACGGCGCGTACTCGGAGCGCTTTTGCGCGCTGATGCGGTTTGAGGCCGAGCGGGCGCGCGCGCTGCTCGACGGTGCGGTCGGTGCCCTGCCCTCCACCTTGCGCCCGGCCCGCGCGCTGGCCGCGCTCTATCGCGCGCTGCTCGATGAAGTCGAGCGCGCCGAGTCCCGCGTGCTGCACCAGCGCATCGCGCTGACACCGCTGCGCAAGCTGTGGATCGCGACGCGCGCCTGACTCAGCCGGCCTTGATCCGCTCGAGTGCCTGCTCTAGCCGCTCGACGGCGACGACGTCCATCCCTTCGATCGGCTGCTTCGGCGCATTGGCCTTGGGGATCACCGCGAGCGAGAAGCCTAGCTTGGCTGCTTCGCGCAGCCGCTCCTGACCGCGCGGCGCGGGGCGGATTTCGCCGGCCAGTCCCACCTCGCCAAAACACACGAGGCCGCGCGGCAGCGGCTTGTTGCGGATCGACGAGACGATCGCCAGCAGCACCGCCAGATCCGCCGCCGGCTCCTGGATGCGCACGCCGCCCACCGCGTTGACGAACACGTCCTGATCGAAGGTCGCCACCCCGGCGTGCCGGTGCAGCACCGCCAGCAGCATCGCCAGCCGCGGGCCTTCAAGCCCGACGCACAGCCGGCGCGGGTTGGGCACGTGCGCGGTGTCGACCAGCGCCTGGATCTCCACCAGCAGCGGGCGCGTGCCCTCTTGCGTGACCAGCACCGCCGCCCCCGGCACTTGCGCGCCGTGCTGCGAAAGGAAGAGCGCCGACGGGTTGGCGACCCCGCGCAAGCCACGGTCGGTCATCGCGAAGACGCCGATCTCGTTGACCGCGCCAAAACGGTTCTTCACCGCCCGCACAAGGCGGAACGACGAATGCGTATCGCCCTCGAAGTACAGCACCGTATCGACCATGTGCTCGAGCACGCGCGGGCCGGCTAGCGTCCCCTCCTTGGTCACGTGGCCGACCAGCACGAGGCTGCTGCCGGACTCCTTGGCCACCCGCGTCAGTTGCGCCGCGCACTCGCGCACCTGCGCGACCGACCCGGGCGCCGATTGCAACGCATCGGTGTACAGGGTCTGGATCGAGTCGATCACCGCCACCGCGGGCTTCTCCGCGGCGAGCGCGGCGACGATCGGCTCCAGCGCGATCTCCGCGAGCAGGCGCACGTCGCCGCGGCCCTCGGCGGCCAGGCCGAGCCGCCGCGCGCGCAGCGCGACTTGCGCGCCGGACTCTTCGCCGCTCACGTACAGCACCCGATGTTGCGGCGCCATTGCCGCCAGCGCTTGCAACAGCAGCGTGGACTTGCCGATGCCGGGGTCGCCGCCGATCAGCACCACGCCGCCCTCGACCAGCCCGCCGCCCAGCGCGCGGTCGAACTCCTCGATCCCGGTCGTGCGCCGCGGCGCCTCGCGCGCCTGCACCTCGCGCAGTGGCACCACGGTCGCCGTGGCACAAGCCCGCGCCACGCCGCGCTGCGGCGCTGCCGCTTGCACGCGCGTCTCGGCCAGCGTGTTCCAGGCGTTGCACTGCGGGCATTGGCCGGCCCACTTGGGCGACTCGCCGCCGCACTCGCTGCACACGTAGACGGTGCGCGCCTTGGCCATCAATCGTCCACCCGCACGGGCACGCGGGCGGCCAGCGCGCACATCAGCTCGTAGCCCACCGTGCCCGCCGCCTCGGCCACGCTGTCGATCGGCACCTGCGCGCCCCACAACTCCACCGCGCTGCCGACGTCCGCCTGCGGGATGTCGGTCAGGTCGACGGCGATCATGTCCATCGACACGCGTCCGGCCAGCGGCGCGCATCGGCCGGCCACGGCGACGGGCGCGCCATCGGCCGCCACGCGCGGGTAACCGTCGGCGTAGCCGCAAGCGACGATGCCGACGCGGCTCGGCCGCCGCGCAACCCAGCGGCTGCCGTAGCCGACCGCCCCGCCCACCGGCACCTGCTGCACCGCCAGCACGCGCGAGCGCAGCGTCATGGCCGCACGCAGGCCGAAGTCGGCGGCCGGCCGGCCCGCCACCGGCGTGCCGCCGTAGAGCGCGATTCCCGGCCGCACGGAATCGCCGCCCGCGTGCGGCAGCATGAAGAGCGCCGCCGAGTTGGCTAGGCTGCGCGGGCCGTGCCACTCGGGCACGAGCGCGGCAAAGGCGCGCAACTGCTCGTTGGCCGCCACCGGCCCGGCGTCGGCATCGGAGCGGTCGGCATTGGCAAAGTGCATCATCAACGAACCCAGCCGCACGTCGGGCAGCGCGGTAATGCGGGCGAGAGCGCCGGCGACCGCCGCCGGCGCAAACCCGAGCCGGTTCATCCCCGTATTGCACTTCAGGTAAACCTCGACCGGCGCGGCCCCGCGGTGCGCTTCGAGCAGGCGCAGTTGCGCCTCGCCGTGCACGACGGTGGTCAAGCCCAAGTGCTCGATGCTGCGCAGATCGTCGGCACTGAAGAAACCTTCGAGCAGCAGGATCGGTTTACGCCAGCCAGCGGCACGCGCCCGCTCGGCCTCGGCCAGGTCGAGCAAGGCCAGCCCGTCGGCGTCGGCCAGCGCCGGCAGCACGCGCTCCAGCCCGTGCCCGTAGGCGTTGGCCTTGACCACCGCCCACAGTGCGCGCGCGCCGGCCGCACGGCGCGCGGCGGCCAGGTTGTGGCGCAGCGCAGCGCGATGGATGATGGCTTCGATCGGGCGCGGCATGACCGCGAGAATAGCGAGCGCGCCGTCCCGCGTCGCGGCGACGCTGCGTGATATAAGGCAGCGCCCTTCCCCGCTCCGCCCGCAGCACGCATGGCCCAGCCCTACCGATGAAGCGCGGCTTCTACACGATCATGGCCGCGCAGTTCTTCTCGTCGCTGGCCGACAACGCACTGCTGATCGCCGCCATCGCCCTGCTGCGTGACATCCACGCGCCGGAGTGGATGACGCCGATGCTGAAGCTCTTCTTCTTCGTCAGCTACGTCGTGCTGGCGGCCTTCGTCGGCGCCTTTGCCGACTCGATGCCCAAGGGGCGGGTGATGTTCGTCACCAACCTCATCAAGATCGGCGGTTGCGCGCTGATGTTCTTCTCCGTGCACCCGCTGCTCGCCTACGCGGTGGTCGGCATCGGCGCGGCGGCCTACTCGCCGGCCAAGTACGGCATCCTGACCGAGTTGCTGCCGCCCGAAAAACTCGTGGTCGCCAACGGCTGGATCGAGGGGTTGACGGTCGGCTCGATCATCCTCGGCTTCGTGGTCGGCGGCATCCTGGTCTCGCCCAAGGTGGCGGCGGGCCTGATGCAGGTCGACGTGCCGCTGGTGAACCTCGACATCGACCAGACCGGCGAAGCCGCCATTGCGGTGATCGCCGCGGTCTATGCGCTGGCGGCACTGGTCAACCTGGCGATCCCCGACACCGGCGCGCGCTACCCGCGGCAGGAGCGGCGCGTCGGCAAGCTGCTGGCCGACTTCGGCCACTGCGTGGCCACCCTCTGGCGCGACAAGCTGGGGCAGATTTCGCTGGCGGTGACCACCCTATTCTGGGGCGCCGGTGCGACGCTGCAATTCATCATCCTCAAGTGGTCCGAGCAGGTGCTGGGCATGACGCTGTCGCAGGGGGCGATCATGCAGGCGGTCGTGGCGATCGGCATCGCGGTGGGCTCGGTGCTGGCTGCCAGCCGCGTGTCCCTCAAGCAGTCGCTGTCGGTGCTGCCGGTCGGCGTGGCGATGGGCCTGCTCGTCGCCAGCATCGCCTTGTCCGACTTCACCGCTCTGCCGGCGGGCCGCTGGCAGGTGGGCGCCACCACCATCACCTGGGCGCAAATGCTGGCGGCGGCCGTGATGGTCGTCGTCGGCGCGTTGGCCGGCTATTTCGTGGTGCCGATGAATGCGCTGCTCCAGCACCGCGTCCACGTACTGCTGTCGGCCGGCCACTCGATTGCCGTGCAGAACTTCAACGAGAACCTGAGCATCCTGGTGATGCTGTCGGTCTACGCGCTGCTGCTCTGGCTCAACTTGAGCATCCAGACGATCATCGTGCTGTTCGGTTTCTTCGTGGCGACGACGATGTACCTCGTCATCCTGCGCAACCGCGCCAACCACCGCGAGTTCGACTGGTCTTCGCTGATCGGGCAGCACAAGGCGCCGTAGGTGGGCGGCGCGCCCCTCCCGCTGCTCGAAACGCCGCGGCTGCGCCTGCGCGAGTTGACTGCTGCCGATGCGCCGGCCCTGCTTGCCATTCACGGCAACGCCGAGGCAATGCGCTGGTACGGCGCCGACCCTTTGCCCGACCTTGCCGCGGCGCACGCGCTGATCGAACTCTTTGCCGGCTGGCGCCGGCTCGCCAACCCCGGCACACGCTGGGGCCTCGAACGCAAGGCCGACGGTGCCTTGCTCGGCACCGCGTGGCTGTTCAACTGGAACCGCGGCTGGCGGCGCTGTACCACCGGCTACGAGCTGGCGCCATTCGCGCAGGGCGAAGGCTACATGCGCGAGGCCTTGACGGCGATCTTCAAGTGGGGCTTCGCCCAGATGGACTTGAACCGGATCGAAGCGCAGATCGACCCGCGTAACGAGCCCTCGCTGCGGCTGGCCCGCAAGCTCGGCTTTGTCGAGGAAGGTCTGCTGCGCGAGGTCGCCCGCTGGGGCGATGCGCAACACGATCTGCTGATGCTGTCGCTGCTGCGGCGCGACTGGCTCGCTACGGGGTGTTGACCACGCTCGCGGCCAGGCACAGATCGGCCCAGGACTTGGCCTTGTCGGCCAGGTTGCGCAGCAGATAGGCCGGGTGGTAGGTGACCACCGTCGGAATCTCGCGCCCGGCCACCTGCACGCGGTGCACGCGCCCGCGCAGGCTGGCGATGGTCGCGTCGGTGCGCAACAGCGATTGCGCGGCAAAGCGGCCCATCACCAGCAGCAGGTCGGGCTGCACGAGTTCCACCTGCCGCAGCAAATAGGGCTCACACAGCGCCACCTCGGTCGGTTCGGGATTGCGATTGCCGGGCGGGCGGCACTTCAGCACATTGGCGATGTAGACGGACTGCGGCGTCTCGCCCGAGCGCGCCAAACCGACCGCGGCCAGCATGTTGTCGAGCAGCTTGCCGGCCTGCCCGACGAAGGGTTCGCCGCGCGCGTCTTCTTCGGCGCCCGGCGCCTCGCCGACCAGCATCCAGCGGGCGCCGCGATGACCCACGCCGAAAACCGTCTGCTTGCGCGTGCGGCACAGCGCGCACGCGGTGCAGTTACGCACCGCGTCTTCCAGCGCGGGCCAGTCGAGCGCGGCGATCTGCGCGGCGCGGCCGGCGCTTGGGGTATCGAGGCGGACGAGGGCACCTTCCCTGATATCGGTCTTGCTTGAATGGTCTCGTGGACGCCCGCTCCCTCCCCCGTCCTTCCCCGCGAAGCGGTGGAGCGGGTGACTCCCTCCCCCGCTTGCGGGGGAGGGTCGGGGTGGGGTTGTGGGCGCCACCCATTGGCGAGTCTCGTCGGCAACGGCAAGTTCCTCGTCGGTGTGAGTGCCCCTGCGGACAACCCACACCGGCCCTAAGCCCATCGCTTGCCACAGCCGTGCCTGCCGCGCGTCCATGCTCATAGCGTAATGCGCAGCACCCAGGCGTCCTCGCGCCCACTGTGCGCCGGGTAGTAACCGCGCCGCACGCCGATCCGCTGGAACCCGTAGCGCTCGTACAGGCGCAGCGCCGCTGCGTTGCTCGGCCGCACCTCCAGCAGCATCGTGCGCGCGCCGTACTCGCGCGACCGCTGCGCCATCCACTCCAGCAGGCGCCA
>JAJTHJ010000137.1 GCA_021298875.1 Burkholderiales bacterium
CAGCGTCTCGCGCAACTGGGTGCGGTCGGCCTCGCTTTCGATCTTCTGCGACACGCCGATGTGCGCGTCCTGCGGTAGGTAGACGAGCGTGCGGCCGGCGAGCGAAATCTGCGTGGACAGGCGCGCGCCCTTACTGCCGATCGGGTCCTTGACCACCTGCACCAGCAGCCGGTCGCCGTCGGCGATCAGCCGCTCGATCGGCGGCGGCGTGCCGTTGGCCGCCTGCCGGTACGCAAGGATGTCGGCCACGTGCAGAAAGGCCGCTCGCTCCAGCCCGATGTCGATAAACGCCGACTGCATCCCCGGCAGCACGCGCGCGACCTTGCCCAGGTAGACGTTGCCGACCAGCCCGCGCGCGGCGGTGCGCTCGATCAGGATTTCCTGCACCACGCCGGCGACGAGCACCGCGACGCGCGTTTCCTGCGGGGTGCAATTGATGAGGATGTCGTCCATGGTCGGAGCAGTTTAAGCGGGGCCGCTCACAGCACCCGCACGCCCGCGGCCTCCAGCAGCTGCGCCGTCTCCGCCAGCGGCAGGCCCATCACGCCCGAGTAGCTGCCTTGCAGTTCTTCGATGAACACGGCGGCCAGGCCCTGGATCCCGTAGCCGCCGGCCTTGTCGCAGGGCTCGCCCGTGGCGCAGTAGCGCTCGATTCGTTCGTCGCTCAGGTGGGCGAAACGCACGGCGGAGACCGACACCGCGCCCGCCACGCCGCTCGCAGTGGCGAGCGCCACAGCAGAGCGCACTTCGTGCCAGCGGCCGGCGAGCCGCCGCAGGAACTGCGCGGCCTGCGCCGCGTCGGCCGGCTTGCCGAGCACCTCACCATCAACGATCACCTCGGTGTCCGCACCGAGCACCGGGCGTAGCGGCAAGCCCTGCGCGCGCACCGTGGCAAGACCCGCCGAGGCCTTGGCGCGACCGATGCGCAGCACGTAGTCGGCGGCGGTCTCGGCGGGGTCGCGCACCTCGGCGGGCGCGTCGGCGGCTTCAACCACGGTGAACCGCACGCCGATCTGCCGCAGCAGCTCCGCCCGCCGCGGGCTGCGCGATGCCAGGTAGATGAACAGCGCGTCAGGCACGGTGATACGGATGATTGGCGAGCATCGACCACGCGCGATACAGCTGCTCGACCAGCAGCACGCGCGCCAGCGCATGCGGCAGCGTCAGGCTCGACAGGCGCAGCAGCAAGCGCGCCTCGCGTTTGAACTGCGCATCCAGCCCGTCGGCACCGCCGATGGCGAAGGCGACCGGCAGCGCCTCGTCGCGCCAGCGTTGCAGCTGCGCGGCCAGCTTGGCCGTCGTCCAGTCCTGGCCATGCTCGTCGAGCGCGACGGTGACGGCGTCCGCGGGAATTGCCGCGCGCAGCCGTTCGACCTCGGCCGCCATGATCCGCTCGACCGGCTGGCCCTGGCGCGGCTCGGGCTTGAGCTCCTTGATCGTCACCGCGAAGTCGGCCGGCAGGCGGGCGAGGTAATCGTCGATCGCCGCCTGCGCCCACGCGGGCTGGCGCGTGCCGATGGCGGCGATGGTGAGCTTCATTCGGTGGCCGTTGCGAGACCAGCAAAAAACTCTCGCTGGCGCCCGGAATGACGAAGCGCGCTTAGCTGCGCTTGCGCGAAGTCTTGGCGGTTGTGGTCGTCCGCTTGGGCGGCGCTTTCTTGGCAGGGCGCTTGGCCGCGGCCTTCTTGACCGGCGCTTTCTTGGTGGCCGGTTTCTTCGGCGCCGCCTTCTTCACCTTCGCCTTGTCCGGCGTACCGAGCTTGACCCGCACCGGCTTGGCTCCCCACACCTCCTCCAGCCCGTAGTACTGACGCACGGCCGGCTGCATTACGTGCACGACGATGTCGCCCAGGTCGACCAGCACCCATTCGCCGGGGTCGGTGCCCTCCACGCTGACCACCTGGCCGCCGGCGGCCTTGACCTTCTCCACCACGTGCCAGGCGAGCGCCTTGGTTTGCCTGTTGGAGGTGCCGCTGGCGACGATCATGCGATCGAACAAGTCCGACTGCCCCAGCGTGTTGAAGACCTTGATGTCCTGTGCCTTGACGTCTTCGAGCGCGTCGATGACGGTGCGTTGCAGTTTGGTGAGTTCCACGAGTTCAGCGATAAAGGCGATGGGCGCGAATATAGTCCAGCACCGCGGCCGGCAGCAGTTGCGCCAGCCGGGCGTCGGCGGCGGGCGAGGGCGGCTGCGCCAGCAGCGCGCGCACTTCGGTGGCCGAGGCCTCGACCGGCGCCATCGCGATCGGTACCACGCAGCCGTGCGGCGCCGCCGCCACCGCGGACGGCGCGGCGCGGCGCGGGGCGATGAAATCCTCGACCACGCGCGGCAAGTGCTCGCTTGACTGCGGCCGACCCGCCACGGCGATATGGGCGAAGTCGGTCAGCGCCCGCCAGTCGCGCCAGGTGGCCAGCCGCTGCAACTGGTCGGCGCCGAGAACAAGCACCATCGGCATTTCGGCACCGAGTTCGGCGCGCAACTCGCGCAGCGTATCGATCGTGTAAGTGGGGCCGGGCCGATACAGTTCGCGCGCGTCGCAGACGAGGCGCGCATCGCTCGCTATAGCCAGCTCGACCATCCGCTGCCGGTCGGTCGCCGGCGCCGAAAGCGAGCCTTTCTGCCATGGCTGCCCGGCGGGCAGCAGTCGCACTCGTGCCAGTGGCAGGCTATCGAGCGCCGCGCGCGCCAGCGCCAGGTGGCCGACGTGGATCGGGTCGAAGCTGCCGCCGAGCAGGCCGATGGCTTGCATTGTCAATTGGAGATCGTGCTGCCATCAGCGGACGCGACGGTGTCTAACACGCGCAAATTGCGTACGGTGCGACCTACGCGAACCTGCACGAGCAGCATCGGCCGCGCAACGGCGGTCATCGTCTGCGCGAGCCGGAGAGCCCGAGCGTGGCGCCCAACGCGCGGATGAAGGCACTGACCACGCCTTATGTCATCGACGATGCCGGTGAAAATTCGGCCGAGTAAGCGATTAGGCCACATTTTCCCTAAGGGTCTGCGTTTGCCAACGGCGTAGATAAAGCGCCGCGACCCACGCACCGAACGCCCCGGTTGTCCCGCCGAAGGTAACTAGACCGAGCGGCGGTGGGGCGAGGTATGGGTTGTCGACGACAACGAGCGTTGTGTACATGATGCCCGCGCCAAGGAGTGCTCCAACCGCGAATGCCGAGTGTTGGAGCTTCAGTGGGGTGTATGCCGCAAATGCAAGGGCCACCGGACCGAAGCAGAGACCAGCCGGAGCCGTGATCAGGCCCGCAAACAGCCAAATCGCGGGAGCAGCCCAAATGACCTCGGAAGGAGACGTCCAAAAGCCGCTTGGCTGGAGCAGAACAAGCACGAACCAGAACACCGGCGTGCTAACTGCGGCCACGACTCCGCCGACGAGCGACGCCTTAGCCCGCACGACATACGGAAATCGTGCGCGGATGCTCGGCCGATCACCGGGAACGGCGCTCCGCATGCTGTCAAACTTCATCTTCATCGCAGTCAAACCCAATCCCGCGGCCGCAGGAAGTCCGAGTACAGCCGCGCCTCGTCCGAACCCGGCGCGGGCTGCCAGTCGTAGCGCCACTTCACCACCGGCGGCAACGACATCAGGATCGATTCGGTGCGCCCGCCCGATTGCAGGCCGAAGAGCGTGCCGCGGTCGAACACCAGGTTGAACTCGACGTAGCGGCCGCGCCGACACGCCTGAAAGTCGCGCTCGCGCTCGCCAAACGCGTGGTCGCGGCGGCGTTCGACGATCGGCACGTAGGCGTCGAGAAAACCGTCGCCGACCGCGCGTTGCAGCGCGAAGCTGCGCTCGAAGCCCAGTTCGTGGAAATCGTCGAAGAACACCCCGCCCACGCCGCGTGGCTCGCCGCGGTGCTTGAGAAAGAAGTACTCGTCGCACCACCTCTTGAAGCGCGGGTGCAACTCGGCGCCGAACTGTGCCAGCGCCCGCTTGCAGGTGGAGTGAAAGTGGCGGGCGTCGTCTTCGAAGCCGTAATACGGCGTGAGATCCATGCCGCCACCGAACCACCACACATCGGGCTGGCCGTCGGCCCGGGCGATGAAGAAGCGCACGTTCATGTGCACGGTCGGCACATAAGGGTTGCGCGGATGGAACACCAGCGACACCCCCATCGCCTCGAAGCCGCGCCCGGCGAGTTCCGGCCGCGCCGCGGTCGCCGACGGCGGCAGCTTGCTGCCCGTGACGTGCGAGAAACCCACGCCACCGCGTTCGAGCAGATTGCCCTCCTCAACAATGCGGGTGATGCCCATGCCGCCCAGCGGACTGCCGGGCGGTTTTTGCCAGTGGTCGGCGGCGAACGGCTTGCCGTCCAGCTGCTCGAAGCGCGCAACGATCCGCTGTTGCAGATCGAGCAAGTAGGCGCGGACGGCGGTGGAGTCGATGACAATGGACGGCGAGCCGGCCCGAGCGAGTTCAGTATCCATGCTCAGGCTTCCTGCATGGTCGCGAACGACTCGAGGTTTTCAAAGTACCGGCGGTGCGTCTTGCGCACCTGTGCCTCATCCACAGCTTCCAGGAGAACTATCTCGCGATTGGCGAGTTCCTCGCGCAGGCGTAACTCGGCATCGAGCCGGTAGCGGCGGGCTGCTTCGCGCTCGCACTCGTCAAACGTCTTGAACTCGACCACCGTGCCGCGCCGGCGGTCATAGTCAACAAAAAAAATCATTTGGGCTCCGCGTCCGATTCGTCCTGCGCAATTCGAACAAGCTTGGCGAAGTATGCCTTCACCGCGGCCACCTCCTTCTCGTACGCTGCCTGCTCGATTGCCTGATCGAAAGCCCACCGCAGCGCATTCATCGGCATGGCCGGCTCTCGTGATTCGAGATCTGCAACCAAGGCCGAGCATTCGAGTAGAAGCTGCTTGACCTCCGCCGGACCGCCTCCGTACTTGAGTTCGCTACCGAAGACATCGGCCAGTCTTTCGGAAAGCTGTGCCCAATGGTGCTGCAGCTCGGTTCGCACCTGGACCTCGACGGGCCGGTCGTTCAGCGTGACTATAGCATGCACGGCACGGTAGCCGAAGCTCGGGCTCGTGCGGCGGTCAATGATTCGACAACCACCGAACAGCGCAGCGAGGCGATCGGCCATCTGATTCTGGTCCGCCGGAGTCTTCACCAGAATCCGACACCCGGCGATATCCTGCATCCGCGAGAGCCTCGTCCGCTCTCGTCGAAGCTTGGCGACGATTGCCACGATTGACTTTGCGCCCCGGCCACTTACTGGGGCCCGCAATGTTCGCTCGATGGAGGTGCGTACCGCCTCAAAGGATGGGCTGAACGAGTTACGGAAAGCTTCCAGCAACCGCAAGTCTTCGGCCTGGATCGGGTCCTGCTTTAGTCGATCGCCGAGTCGGTCGACCTGCGCCTTCGATAAATTCACGATTTCAAGCCCGGTCGCGTCAAGCGAGCAGTCGCCGCGCCAGGAAATCCAGCACCGCCTCGCACCACGCGACGATGTTCCGCGGCTTGAGAATCCAGTGGTTCTCGTCGGGGAAGATCAGCAGTTCGCTCTCGACCCCCTGGTACTGCAAGGCCTCGAAGAGGTTCAGCGCCTCACCCAATGGGCAGCGGTAGTCGAGTTCGCCGTGGATGGTCAGCGTCGGCGTCTTCCACTGCGTGATGTGCGAGATCGGCGCGTAGCGGTCGAAGCGCTCGCGGTCGGCGTAGGG
>JAJTHJ010000013.1 GCA_021298875.1 Burkholderiales bacterium
AGCCGGCGGCACGCCGCTGGGAAGCGTCGCTGCGCAACAACCTTGGGCTGGCGCTGCATCGGCTGGCGCGCTACGACGAAGCGCTGGCCGAGTTCGAGCGGGCGCTGCCCTTGCGCGAGGCGCGCGGCAATGCCGAAGCAACCCGCGTGGCACGCTGGATGGTGGCCTGGACGCTGCGTGCGCTGGCGCGCGACGATGAAGCGCTGGCGCTCCAGTTGCGACTGGAGCGCGAGGCCGACGCGGTCGCTGCGCCCGACCCCTACGTGTTCGAGGAACTCGAGGTTCTGTACCGCTCGCGCGGCGACGCCGAACGCGCTGCGCACTACGCGCAGCGGCGACAGGCGGTGCGCCCGTAGGCGAACGCAGAGGAGCGGCGCCTACTCGCCAACCAAGTGCAGCGCCACATCGCGCGCATGCCCGCGGCGGCGGTGCTCGTAAACGAAAACGCCCTGCCAGGTGCCGAGCGCCAGCGCGCCATCGACGACCGGCACGGCGATTTGCGTTTGCGTGAGCGCCGCGCGCACGTGCGCGGGCATGTCGTCCGCACCTTCGGCATCGTGCTCGAAGAGCGCGTCGCCATCCGGCACCAACCGCGCGAAGAAGCGCTCCAGATCGCGCCGCACCGCGGGGTCGGCGTTCTCGGTGACGATCAGGCTCGCCGAGGTGTGGCGGATGAAGATTGTCAGCAGCCCGTCGCTGATGCCGGTGCCGGCCAACCAGCGCGCGATCTGCGGTGTGATCTCGACAAAGCCGCGGCCCGGCGTGGCGATGCGCAGCAAGGTTTGCGCTTGTCGCATCGCTACGCCGGCGCGTGCAAGCGCGGCAACTCGCGCGTGGTGCGGATCACCGCCTGCCGCCAGCCGGCGAACGCCAGCAACAGCACGCCGGTGCCGGCAAAGGCGAGCGCGGCACGCAGGCCGTAGTGCTCGCCCAGCCAGCCGCCGATCAGCGCGCCCGGCCCGGCGGGCAGCAGGATGAGCCAGCGCATCGTGCTCGTCATCCGCCCCAGCAGCGGCGCCGGCGTCACCGCCTGCCGCAGCGCGAGGAAGGTGATGAAGATCAGGATCGCCCCCACGCCGAAACAAAACAGCATCGCGCAAAACATCGCCACCCCCAGCGGCGAGGCCGGCGCCAGCGCGCCCAGCAGCCAGCCGGCGCCGGTGACGGCAAAGCCCAGCAGCAGCGTCGCCCCCGGGCCGAGCCGCCACGCCACGCGGTTGCCGACCACACTCGCCGCCAGCGTGCCGACGCCGAGCGCGACACAACAGAACCCGACTGCGCCGGCCGACAGGCCCAGCGTGCGCGTGGCAAACAGGATCTGCACGACCAGCGCCGCCTGATAGCAAAACTGCCAGCCCCCGACCAGCAGCGCCATCGTCACCAGCAAGCGGTGGCTGCGCACGAAGTTCAATCCGGTGCGCAGCGCGTCCCAGAAGCGGGTGGCCGCATGCAGTTCTTCGGTGACGCGCACGCCACGCAAGATGGCCGCGGAAAACGCCAGCAGCACGGCATCGACCAGCAGCGCGAACGGCGCGCCGACCCGCTTGATCAACGCGCCCGCCGCGCCGGGGCCGGCGACTTCGGCGGTGGAGTTGGCAAGCGCGTTCTTGGCGTGCGCCTCCACCAGCCGCTCGCGCGGCACGATTTGCGTGAGCACGATCTGCGCAGCGCTGCCGGCGATGGTGTAGGCGGTGCCGATCAGAAAGCCGACCACGTACAGCCAGTGCATTGTCAGCACGCCGAACCACCAAGCAAGCGGCACGGTCACCACCGCCAGCGCGATGAACAGCTCGCCGGCCATGTAGACGGGCAGCTTGCGCACGCGGTCCAGCCAGACGCCGGCCGGCAGCGAGAAGAGCACGAAGGGCACTACCTCCATCGCGGTCAGGATGCCCATTTGCGTCGGCGTGGCGTGCAGCAGCACCGCCGCGGTCAGCGGCAGCGCAAGCAGCGTGACCTGACCGCCGAAGCCGCTGATCAGGATCGAAGTCCACAAGCGCCGATAGACGCGGTCGCGCAGCAGGTCGTCGGGGGCGAGCCGGACATGGCGCCACCAGCGGCCGGGCAGGCGCCGGGCAAGGGAAGTGCTCATCGCATCGTGCGCGGGTGCCCGCCGGCGGCGGCTACACCCGGTGTCTCATGGCCCGTCATGATAAATGATCGTTTATCATCGAGGCCATGCTGGACCGTGCGGCGATTCGTTTGCGCAACACCCGCGCGCTGTTTGCGGAGTTCGTGCGCTCCACCGTGGCCGTGCACGCCGCCGGCGACGTGAAGGGGCTGGACCGGCTGTTCGCCGAACACCTGGGGATTGCCCCCAGCTACTGGTCGCAGCTCAAAAGCGGCGAACGGCAGATCGGCGAGAAGCTGGCGCGGCAGTTCGAGTCGCTGGCCGGCAAGCCCGACGGCTGGCTCGACGAGTTGCACGACACCGTGCGCGCCGCGGCGCCGCCTCCGCCAGAGCCGTCGCTGCCGGTCAATGCCGATGAGCGCTTCGCGGTCGGGCTGTTCCTGACTGCGTACCGGCTCAACCCGCAGGCGGTCAAGCAACGCCTGCTCGCCGCGCTGGATGCGGAGCTGCTGAAGGCGCGGCCCGTGCCGCGCAGATAAACGCGGATTTATCTACGAAGCAGCCCGGCCGCGGTGTATCGTCGCGCCCGCTTTTGCACTTTACGGAGACTCCAATGTTGTTTGCCCCCTTCAGCCGCCGCGGCCTCACGCTTGCCAACCGCGTCGTGATGGCACCGATGACCCGCTGCCGCGCCATCGACAACGTGCCCAACGCGTTGATGGCCGAGTACTACGGTCAGCGCGCCAGCGCCGGACTGATCGTCACCGAAGGCACTTCGCCGTCGCAGAACGGGCTGGGCTACGCGCGCATTCCGGGCCTTTACAGCGGCGCGCATCTGCGCGGCTGGCAGGCCGTGACGCACGCGGTGCACCGGCGGGGCGGCAAGATCTTCGTGCAATTGATGCACACCGGCCGCGTGACCGCGGCGGCCAACCTGCCGCGCGGCGGCGAGACCGTCGGCCCGACCGACGTGGTCTGCCCCGGCGAGATGTACACCGACAGCGCCGGCATGCAGCCGCACACCCCGCCCCGCGCGATGACCGAGCGCGACATCTACGACACGGTGCGCGAGTACGTGCGCGGCGCCGAGATTGCGATCGAGGCCGGCTTCGACGGCATCGAACTGCACGGCGCCAACGGCTACCTGATCGAGCAGTTCCTCAACGCCAACGTCAACACCCGCGGCGACCGCTATGGCGGGAGCAGCGTCAACCGCAACCGCTTCGCACTCGACGTGGCGCGCGCCTGCGTCAAGGCGATCGGTGCCGAGCGCGTGGGCATCCGGCTGTCGCCCTTCGGCGTGTTCAACTCGACCGGCGCCTATCCCGGCATGGAGGAGCAGTACCTGGAACTGGCGCAGGACTTGTCGCGGCTGGGGCTGGTCTATCTGCACCTGGTTGATCATTCGGCAATGGGCGCACCCGAAGTACCGGCCGCGTTCAAGGTGCAATTGCGGCGCGCGTTCAACGGTGCTTTCATGGCCTCCGGCGGCTTCGATAGCACGCGCGCCGAGCAAGTGCTGGCGGCGGGCGAAGCCGATCTCGTCGCCTTTGGCCGGCCGTTCATTGCCAACCCCGACCTCGTAGCGCGGATGGAGCGCAGCCTGCCGCTCGCGCAACCCGACGCCGCGACCTTCTATACGCCGGGAGCGCAGGGGTACACCGACTATCCGGCGGCAACGTAGAGGACGCGACGGTGCCGCTCGTCCTGCGCACCGCCTACTGGCACGACGCCCGCGCCCGCGCCGCGTTCGAGGATCTGATCCGCGACGTCTTTGGGCTGGACTTCTCCGCCTGGGAGGCCGCCGGCTATTGGGACGACGCCTACGTGCCGTTCACCCTGTTCGACGGCGAGCGCGCGGTGGCGAGCGTCTGCATGTATCTGATGGACGCGGTGGTCGATGGTCGCGCGCGCCCTTTGGTGCAGGTCAGCGGCGTAGCCACACGACTCGAGTGGCGCCGCCGCGGCCTGTCGCGACAACTGCTCGAAGCCGGCCTCGACTGGGCGCGCCAGCGCACGCGCGGCAGCTTTCTCTTTGCCAACGAAGAGGCGGTGCCGCTGTACCGGCAGGTCGGCTTCGCGCCCTGTGAGGAGTACATCGAGAGCATCGCCGCGCCGCCGGTATCGCATCGCCCGGGCGCGCGGCGACTGGACATGGGCGCGGCTCACGACCGCGACCTGCTGTATGCGCTGGCGCAGCGGCGCGACGTGGTGTCGGACCGCTTTGGCGTGCGCAATGCGCGGCTGCTGATGTTCCACGCGATGTACCGGCTGCGCGATGGCGTGTGGGCCGTGCCCGAACTCGACTGCGCGGTGCTCGCCCAACGCGAAGCCGGCGTGCTGCGCGTCTACGACGTCGTCGCCGAGCGGATGCCGCGTTGGTCGGCGCTCTACCCCTACCTGGCGGATGCGAGCGACCGGCGGATCGAGTTCAACTTCGCCACCGACAAGCTCGGCTTGGCGGGAGTTGAGCGGCAGCCGCTGATGGGCAACAACTGCCACGTGGGCGATGGCTTTCCGGTGGCCGCGCCGGTGTTTCCGTTCACGGCGCGGGCGTAGCGGCTTTGCCTCACCCATCCACGATCAAGTAAATCCCCAACCCCACCATCACCAGGCCGCTGATCAGCTTCAACACGCGGCCTTCTTTCTCTTGCAGGCGGTGGCGGCTCAGCAGTGTCACCCCGATGCCGAGGATGATCAGGTCGTCGAGCATGTACGCTGCGATGTAGAGCAGCAGAAAGCCGTAGTACGTGGCGGTATCCAGCTCTTGCAGCGTGAGGATGCGCGTGAAGAGCGCCGGAAAGCCGCTGGTGCACAGAAA
>JAJTHJ010000302.1 GCA_021298875.1 Burkholderiales bacterium
GCTTCTTCATCTTCAGCCCGATCGGCATCGAAGGCGGCATTGTGCAGATGATTTCGCACGGCTTCGTCTCCGGCGCGATGTTCTTCTGCATCGGCGTGCTGTACGACCGGATGCACAGCCGCAACATCGCCGACTACGGCGGTGTCGTCAACACGATGCCCAAGTTTGCCGCCTTCATGATGCTGTTTGCGATGGCCAACGCCGGGCTGCCTGCGACCAGCGGCTTCGTCGGCGAGTTCATGGTCATCCTGGGCGCCGTGCAGTTCAACTTCTGGATCGGCATGCTGGCCGCGACCACGCTGATCCTCGGCGCCGCCTACACGCTGTGGATGTACAAGCGGGTGATCTTCGGCGAGGTTGCCAATCATCACGTGGCCGAACTCACCGACGCCAACGCGCGCGAACTGCTGATCCTGACCCTGCTCGCCGCGGCGGTGCTTTTCATGGGTATCTATCCCAAGCCCTTCACCGACCCGATGCACACCGCGGTCGCCGACCTGCTGGCGCATGTCGCTAAGAGCAAGCTGCCGTGACGGGACGGAGGCCACGATGAACGTCTTCCTCGCCGCCCCCGAAATCGCGCTGCTCACCGCGGCTTGCGCGATTCTGCTGTTCGACGCCTTCCTGCCGCAGCGGCGCCAGGTGGCTTACGCGCTGACCTTGCTTTCGCTGGGCGTGGCGGCGGTGCTCAACTTCAGCCTGCTGGGCGGCGACGCGGTCGGCTATGCCTTCGGCGGCATGTACGTGACCGACGCGATGAGCGCGCTGCTCAAGGTCTTTGCTTACCTGACCGTCGGGTTGGCACTGGTCTACGCGCAGGGCTACGTGCGCGACCGCGGCATGTGGCAGGGCGAGTTCCTCACGCTGGCGCTGTTCGTCGCGCTGGGCTTGAGCGTGATGATCTCGGCCAACAATCTGCTGTTGATCTATCTGGGCCTGGAACTGCAAGCTCTGGCGCTGTACGCGCTCGTGGGCCTGCGCCGCGACCACGCGCGCGCCACCGAGGCGGCGATGAAGTACTTCATCCTCGGCGCGCTGGCCTCGGGCTTCCTGCTCTACGGCATGTCGATGCTCTACGGCGCCACCGGCACGCTCGACATCAACGCGCTGGGCCAGGCGGTGGCCAAGACCCGACCGGACATGAAGATGGCGCTGGTGCTGGGCACCGTCTTCATAGTCGCCGGGCTGGCGTTCAAGCTGGGCGCGGTGCCGTTCCATATGTGGGTGCCGGACGTGTATCACGGCGCGCCCACCGCGGTGACCTTGTTGATCGGCTCTGCCCCGAAGCTCGCCGCCTTTGCCATCGCCTACCGGATGCTGGTCGAAGGGCTGCTGCCGGTGGCGGTCGATTGGCAGCAGATGCTGCTGGTGCTGGCGGTGGGCTCGCTGGCACTCGGCAACCTGGTCGCGATCGCGCAGACGAATCTGAAGCGCATGCTCGCCTACTCGACCATCGGGCAGGTGGGCTTCCTGCTGCTGGCGATGGCCTCCGGCATCGTTGCCGGCGCCAGCCCGGCGCTCAATACGCTGGCCACGGTCAACGCGTGGAGCGCCGGCATGTTCTACGCGATCACCTACGCGCTGACCGCACTCGTCGCCTTTGGCGTGATGCTGCTGCTGGCACGCGCCGGCCACGAGTGCGAAGAGATTGCCGATCTGGCGGGCCTCAACAAGCGCAGCCCGTGGCTGGCTGGGGTGATGGCGGTGGCGATGTTCTCGCTCGCCGGCATCCCGCCGCTGGTGGGCTTCTACGGCAAGCTCGTCGTGTTGCAGGCGCTGCTCGGCGCCGGTTATCTGTGGCTGGCGGTGGCGGCGGTGCTGTTCTCGCTGATCGGCGCGTACTACTACCTGCGCGTGGTCAAGGTGATGTACTTCGACGCGCCGGGCGACGGCGCGGCGCCGCTCGCCGCCGCGCAGGACGCGCGCGTGGCGCTGTTGGTCAACGGCGCGGCGCTGCTCGTGCTCGGCATCTTCCCGCAGGGGTTGATGGCACTGTGCACGCAGGCGACGGTCAAGGCGCTGGGCGGGTAAGGCGGGAAAGACGTTGTCGGTTGTCGGTTTTCCGTTTTCAGTCAACTGACAACAGACAACGGACAACGGACAACGGACAACCTTGGGCTGCAAAGCGTGGCGCACGATTCCGTACCCGATCCCTTGGCCGAAGAAACGCTGACCAGCCGCGAAGTCTGGCGCGGCAGCTTTCTGCGTGTCTACGAGGATCGCGTGCGCTGCCCCGACGGGCACATCGCCACCTGCGAATACCTGCGCCACCCTGGCGCGGTGATGACGATCCCGCTGCTCGACGACGGGCAGGTGGTGCTGGAGTGGCAGTACCGCTACCCGCTGCGCGCGAGCCTGATCGAATTCCCCGCGGGCAAGATCGACCCCGGCGAAACGTTGCTTGCCTGCGCGCAGCGCGAGCTGTGCGAAGAGACGGGTTATGAAGCGGCCGAGTGGACCTACCTCGGCGGCTTTCACAACGCCATTGGCTACTGCGACGAGAAGATCGAGGTCTACCTCGCCCGCGGCCTCACCCACGTCGGCGGCGCGACCGATGCCGGCGAGGTGCTGGAAGTCTTCACCGCGCCCTGGCGCGACCTGCTGGGCTGGATCCGCACCGGCCAGGCGACCGACGTGAAGACCATCGTCGGCACCTACTGGCTGGAGCGTTTTCTCGCCGGCGAGCCGGCGCCGGCAGCCCGAGCGCGCTGAGCGCGTTTACATCGGGGTCGGCTCGCTCGCCAGCGCCACCTTCATCAGGTCGGCTACCGTCCGTGCGCGCAGCTTGTCCATGATGTTGGCGCGGTGCGCTTCGACCGTCTTGATCGAGATGCCCAGGTCATCGGCGATCTGCTTGTTCAGGCGCCCGGCGACGATCCGCTCCAGCACGTTCTGCTCGCGCGGGGTGAGTTTGGCGAGCAGCTCGGCATTCATCCGCCGGCGCTCGACTTCGGCGGCCTCACCGCGGGCGCGCGCCAGCATCTTCTCGACCGTGGCCTTGAGCGCCGCCTGATCGAAGGGCTTCTCGATGAAGTCCGCGGCGCCGCGCTTCATCGCCGACACGGCCATCGGCACGTCGCCGTGGCCGGTGATGAAGACGATCGGCAGCCGGTGGCCTTGCGCCAGCAGCAGTTCCTGCAATTCGAGCCCGCTCTTGCCGGGCATGCGCACGTCGAGCACCAGGCAGGCAATCGCCTTGGCGTCGAAGCCGGCGAGGAAGCTCTCGGCGCTGTCGTAGCAGGCCACGCGGTAGCCGGCGCCTTCGAGCAGGAATTGCAACGAGTCGCGTACGGCTTCGTCGTCGTCCACCACGTAGACGGTGCCGAGCACGGCGGGGGGGTCTTGCGGGGTCATCACGGGGTTTGCTCCGGTAGGGTAGGGGAAAGCTGTCGTGCGCGCGCTTCGGCCAGAGGCAGCGTAAAGCGCATCGTGGTGCCGTCGGCGGGGTTGGCGGTCACCGTCAACTGGCCGCGGTGATACTCGACGATCGAGCGGCAGATATTCAGGCCCATGCCCATGCCTTCGGGCTTGGTGCTGTAAAACGGTTCGAAGAGCTGCGGCAGCACCTCCGGCGCGATGCCGCTGCCGTGGTCGGTGACGGCGATCTCGGCGAGGTCGTCACCGGTGCGCCGCGCGGCCACCTCGATGCGCCGCACGCGCGCCTGGGCCATCGCGTCCATCGCGTTTTTCAGCAGATTGAGCAGGACCTGCTCGATCAGCAGCGGGTCGATGTCCAGCGGCGGCAGGCAGGGCTCGATCCGCACGTCGATGGCGATGCCGACGCGCTGCGCCTCGATCTCCGCCAACGCCACCGCGTTGTCGATCACCTGCGCGGCGGTCGCGGCGCGCCGGTGCGGCGCGGAGCGCTTGACGAACTCGCGGATGCGCCGCACCACCCGCCCGGCGCGCAGCGCCTGCGCGGAGGTCTTCTCCAGCGCCGGCAGTGCGCTGGCGGCGGTCAGCTCGCCGCTGCGCGCGCGCGCGGCCAGCGCTTCGCAGTAGTTGGCAATCGCCGTTAGCGGCTGGTTCAACTCGTGCGCCAGCGTGGAGGCCATCTCGCCCAGCGTGGTCAGCCGTGCCGTGAACTGCATCTTCTCCTGCTGCTGGCGGAAGGCATCCTCCGCCGTCTTGCGGGCGGTGATGTCGGTGGCGACTTGCAGGCGCGCCTCGCGCCCGTCGACCCAGCGCAGCGGGCGACTGCGCAGGTCGAACCAGCAGCCGCTGATGGCATCGAAGACCTCGCCGCCGTCGCCCACCGGCGCGCGCAGCGCCGCCAGCAGGCGCGCGTGGCCGGTGCCGTCGGCGCCAAAGCGCTCACGGTACGCACGGTTGGCGAAGACCAGTTCTTCGCCGCCCGCCGGCAGCGGCGCCACCACCGACACCGCCGCCTGCAGGGACTCCAGCACCGCGGTAAAGCGGTCGTGCGCGGCGGCCAGCGCGTTGCGGATGCGCTGGGTTTCGGTGATATCGGCGAGCGAGATCACCCAGCCCATTTGCGTGTCGGCATCGTCGAGCAGCGGCGAGGCGTACAGGCGCGCGGCAAAGCGCGTGCCGTCGCGCCGCTGCACGGTGGTCTCGACCCCGGCCGCGGGCAGCGTGCCCTCCAGCACGCGCGCCAGCGTGGCGCGCAGCGCCGCCACCTGATCGGCCGGCCAGTAGGAGTAGGGCGGGGTCTGTCCAATCAGCCCCGCTTCCGCTAGCCCGGTCATTTGGCTGAAGGCGCGGTTCACGTAGCGGATCGTCCCCTTTGCGTCGATCACCTGCAAGCCGGTGGCCTGCGACTCTTCCAGCGCGCGGCGCAGGCCGGCTTCGGCGGCCAGCGCGCGGTCGATCCGCGCCTGCCGCGCGGTGACCCAGGCCAATCCGGCCAACGCCAGCGCGGCGGCGATGCCGAGCAGTAGCGCCAGCAGCTGCGCCCCTCGCGCCAGCGGCGCGGCAGTGCGAAACGCGCTCGCCTGCAACTGCACGCCGGGCGGCAGCATCGGCACCGGCGCGGCATGGGTGTGCGCGGCATCGCCGGCCACACTGGCCGAGGTGCTGCCCAGGACGCGCTCGCCCGCGACCAGCGCCAGCCGATAGCGGTCGGTGGTCTCGCCGGTAAAGGCATTGCGCAGCAACTCGGTGGGGGCGACGCGGGCGACCAACACACCGTCCTGGCGCCCGTCGTTGAGCACCGGGGCGACGACCGCGAGCAGCGGTACGGCGCCCGGCAGTTCGACGACGTAAGGCTTGCCGGCGGCGGGTGCGGCGGTGGGCGCGGGGGCCTCGGCCACCCGTTCGATGCCCAGCACTTCCGGCTTGGCGAGCTTCAGATCGCGCGCCAGCGCGGCCAGCCGCCGCTCTGCGTTGGCGCCGCTGCCGGCTTCGAGCGCGGCGGTGCCGAGCGCTTCGGCCAGCGCGCCGATGCGGCTGCCCAGTTGCTGCGCGGCACTGTCGGTGTCGCGCAGCAGCGCGTCGCGGCGCAGCTGGCGGTCTTCGAGGACGAGCGCGGCGAGCAGGCCGGCAATCAGCAAGACGAGCAGCGCGACGATCGCCAACGGCAACCACACCGCGCCGACGCGCCGGCGTGGCGAGTCGAGCAGCGTATCGAAGCGGTCGGCGATGCGGTCGGCGTCCATGGCGAAAAAGTTCTCAGCTTGCCCCGATGTTAGTCAGACGCGATACCGGCGTGGCCGTTATCCCGCCGGGGGGTTACCCGCAGCGGGGAGGCTGCCCCTGTTCAAGCCGCACCGGTGGCGGTAGCCTCCGCGTATCCCGGGTGTGCGTTCGCATCGAGCCACCGGCATAACCAAGGAGACCTGCGATGAATGCCCCCATTGCGCTGCCTCGCCGGCATTGGCTGGCGGTGGCGGCAACCCTGCCCTTGTTTCCGTGGAGCGCGCCGTCGGCACAAGGCGCTACGCCGGTGAAGA
>JAJTHJ010000386.1 GCA_021298875.1 Burkholderiales bacterium
CCCCCCGCCAGCCGTACCGAGGTAAAGGAGAGAGTGTCCGCCACCCTGGAGAATGGCGGCCGTGAGAAAGAGCCGATACACGGAAGAGCAGATCATCGGGTTCCTCAAGCAGGCCGAAGCGGGGCTGCCGGTGAAGGAGATGTGCCGCAAGGGCGGCTTCAGCGAAGCCACGTTCTACAAGTGGCGCGCCAAGTTCGGCGGCATGGACGTGCCCGATGCGCGGCGGCTGCGGGAACTGGAGCAGGAGAACTCACGGTTGAAGAAGCTGCTGGCCGAGGCGCACTTGGACATGCACGTACTGCGCAGCGTGCTGGGGGTAAAGCGTTAGCCCCGCAGGCCAAGCGGGCGGCGGTCGGGCAGACGATCGAGCAGCACGATCTGTCCGAGCGGCGCGCCTGCCGGCTTGTGGGGCTATCCCGAGATGCTTGGCGCCACCCGCCGGTGGCCAGTGCCTTGAACACCGAGTTGCGCGAGCAGATCGTGGCCTTGGCGCACGCGCGACGACGCTTCGGCCATCGGCGTATCCACGATCTGCTGCAACCCATCTACCCGCAGATCAACGTCAAGCGCGTCTGCCGGTTGTACCGGCAGGCGGATCTGGCGGTACGGCGGCGGCGCAAAGCCAAGCGGCCTGCGCAGCGCCAGCCGCTGGTTCTGGCGCAAACTCCAAATGAGGTGTGGAGCATGGACTTCGTCTCTGACAGTTTGGCCAACGGCCGGCGGCTGAAACTGCTGACCGTGGCCGACGACTACAGCCACGAGTGCGTGGACATTGCCGTGGACCACAGCATCTCGGGCCAGTACGTCACGCGGGTGCTGGAGCAGGTAGCCCGTTTCCGCGGCTATCCGCAAGCGGTACGGACGGACAACGGGCCGGAGTTCACCAGCCGAGCCTTCCTGGCTTGGACGCAGGCACGCGGCATTCGGCACGTACTGATCGAGCCGGGCAAGCCGATGCAGAACGCCTACATCGAGAGCTTCAACGGCAAGCGGCGCGACGAGTGTCTGAACGAGCAGTGGTTCGAGACGCTGACGCAGGCGCGAACGACGGTCGCTGCCTGGCGCACGGACTACAACGAAGTGCGGCCCCACAGCAGCCTGGGCCGCATCCCGCCAGCACGTTTTGCCGCGCAGCAGCGCCGGCATGCCGGCGCTGCGGCGCGGCAAAGCCCGAACCACCTCACGTCGATCGACTAACCTTGCAACCCGGACTCTCTCTCATCGACTGGTACGGCAAACGGGGGCAGGTCACCACAACTACAGCTCGGTCGAAGAGCACTTTGGCCGTAAGTTGTGGATCACCCGCAAGGGTGCGGTGTCGGCGCGCGCCGGCGAGCTCGGCATCATCCCCGGCAGCATGGGCGCGCGCTCCTACATCGTGCGCGGCAAGGGCAACGCGGAGTCGTACTGCTCCTGCTCGCACGGTGCCGGCCGGCGGATGAGCCGCGGCGCGGCTAAGCGCGCCTATTCGCTGGCCGACCTGCGCGCGCAGACCGACGGGGTCGAATGCCGCAAGGATGCCGGGGTGCTCGACGAGATCCCCGGCGCCTACAAGGACATCGACGCCGTGATGGCCGCGCAGGCCGAGCTGGTCGAGGTGGTGCACCGGCTGAAGCAGGTGCTGTGCATCAAGGGGTAGAGAAAGGCTGGTTGACGAACCCTCACCCCCGGCCCCTCTCCCGCTGATGCGGGCGAGGGGAGCAAACCCTCTCCCACATCAGTGGGAGAGGGTGGCGCCGCAGGCGCCGGGTGAGGGTGTACTGGCTGTCGCGCATTCCTGAAGTCCTCAGTAGCGCGCCGCGCAGCGCCAAGCCCGCGTTCATTGCGGACAAGCCAAAGCCATCGCGGCACCTGCCTCTGAAGCAGGCCCTACCCGGTGCGAGTCCGGGGTCCGCTGCCCACACCGCCACGCCGGCGGGCGTCGACGCCGGCATCCAGCGAAAGGAGGTCGGCATGGTTGCCGTACTGCAACTCGACTCCGCCGGCGTCGCGCATCGGTGGATTTCCGTGCAAGACGCCGCGATCTACGGCGCCAAGGGGCTGGTGCTGTGGGAGATCGGCGCACCGGTCGTCACGCTGCGCGGTGGCCGTAACGCGGCCACGGGCCGCCTCTCGACCCTGGATGTGGCGCCCGTGATCGCGCTGGCCGGCGGTGCCTGGTGCGCGCAGGAATTCCGCACGCCGGCGGTGGAGCGGCGCTTGATCTTCGCGCGCGACCGCTACACCTGCGCCTACTGCGCGCAGCGGTTTGCCGAGTCGCAACTGACGGTCGATCACATCGTCCCGGCCAGCCGCGGCGGTGCCTACTCGTACATGAACCTGCTCGCCGCCTGCCGTGCCTGCAACGCCCGCAAGGGCGCGCGCAGTTGCGAGGAGGCGCGCATGCTGCCGATCTGGGCGCCGTACCTGCCCTGCCGCAACGAGGCGTTTTTGCTCGCCAACCGCAAGGTGCTTGCCGATCAGTACGAGTACCTCGCGGCGCGGCTGCCGAAGCACTCGCGGCTGCGCCTTCAGTAATCCGACCCGGCCGGACCCCGCAGCACGCAGATAGCGCGCGCGGTAAGTGGATCCACGGCCGGGTCGAAGCGGTATCGATCACCGAAAGTTTGTGCATCGGATACGCCGGACGCAACGGCACTTTTTTCCTCCCACGGGCTGCGCAACGCCACCGGACGGCGCGGCCCGGGTCGCCTGCGCCGCGCGCAAGTGCAGGCGGCAGCGGTCCGGTCGCGCGCGAGCGCGAGCCGCAGAGACTTTGTTCGGCCGGCGCGCGCCGTGCGCGCCGGCCTATCCCATTCGCTAGGCAAGTTGCCGTCGGCGGGACGGCATCGTTTGCGGCTTGGCGCGTGCTCCCGTCCCGTACGTCGGACGCACGCGTACTGCGGCAAGGCGCCGGCGAATCGCGTCGAAATGGCGAAGTGGTCAACGCGCGTCGCGGCTCGCCGCGGCGTACCTCGGGGTTCGATTCCCCGTTTCGACTTCATCCCTAGCTCAGTTGGGTAGAGCAACGGTCTCATAAACCGTCGGTCGCGGGTTCGACTCCCGCGGGAAACCCCTGCGAAGGGTGTGCTTCAAGCCGGGCCGGCCTCGGCCGGGACTGGCGAGCGGCGCAGACGAGCACGCCGCGCACCGGCCCCGGCACCGCCCATCGCGCCTGCACTCCGCCGGCGCGTGGTGACGAACCGTCTTCCGCCCAACGGGTGCTGCCCGCGCCGTTCTTCGCGAACGGCACGGGCGGCGCCGCGCGGCGCAAGCGGATCTCCTCGCCGCGCCACGCGGCGGTGCCGCGTGCTGGCCGGGAGGCCACGCCCACTTCGTTTCTTTCACTCGCTCTTTGGAGAACCACAAAATGAACATCCTGTTCCGCAAGTTTCTGGTCAAGAAGGACGAACGCGCGCTGCTGTTTCGCGGCGGCGACTTCGTCCGCGTGCTGCACGCCGGCGAGCACCTGCTGTTCGACCCGCTGCGGCGCCTCGCCGTCGAGGTGTTCGCGCTCGGCAAGACCGCGTTCGAGCACCGCCTCGCCGATTACCTGCGCCACGCCGAGCCGGAGCTGGTGGAGCGCGAGTTCCACGACGTGCAGCTCGGCGCGACCGAGGTCGGTCTGCGCTACGAAAACGGCGTGCTCGCCGAAGTGCTCGCGCCCAACACGCGGCGTCTTTACTGGAAGGGCTTTGTCGACGTACGCGTGGCGCGCGTGGACATCGGCGAGCGCTTCGCGCTGCCGCCCAGCCTGACGCTGCTGCTGGCGACCCCGGCGGCCCGCGCCAAGGTGGCCGGCGCCGAGCAGGTGCTGGCGGTGCAGGTACCGCAGGTACCGCAGCACCACGTGGCGCTGCTCTTCGTCGATGGCAAGGCGGCCGAGCTGTTGGCGCCGGGCCTGCACGCGTTCTGGCGTTTCAACCGCGAGCTGCGGGCGGAACTTGTCGATCTGCGCATCCAGCCGCTGGAAATCGCCGGTCAGGAAATCCTGACCCGCGACAAGGTGGCGCTGCGGATCAACCTGACTGCCGGAGTGCGCTTTGCCGATGTGCTGGCGGCCTTCGCCCAGCAGGCCAAGCCGCTCGACTTCGCCTACCGCGAGCTGCAGTTCGGTCTGCGTGCGGCCGTCGGTGCGCGCACGCTGGACGAGCTGCTCGACGACAAGGGCGCGATCGACCGCGCGGTGGCCGAGCACGTGGCGCCGCGCGCACGGGCGGCGGGGCTGGAGCTGGCCAGCGTGGGCGTGCGCGACATCATCCTGCCGGGCGAGATGAAGACCATCCTCGCCCGCGTGGTGGAAGCGGAGCGCGCCGCGCAGGCCAACGTGATCCGCCGGCGCGAAGAAACCGCCGCCACCCGCAGCCTGCTCAACACCGCGCGCGTGATGGAAGACAGCCCGATCGCGCTGCGGCTCAAGGAGCTGGATGCGCTGGAAAAGGTCACCGAGAAGATCGACAAGATCAGCGTCTTCGGTGGTCTGGACGGCGTGCTGCGCGATCTGGTGAAGATCCGCGTTTAGGCGCAGCGTTGCGGCAAGCAAGACCCCTCGCCGCGGGCGCGTGAGCGTCCGCGGCGAGGGTTGAACGTTGGCAATCCAGGTTGAGTTTTTTTCGCGTGCCGCGCTCCCCATCGCCGCAACACGCTTCGCCCGCGATCCGATCATCGACGAGATTGACTGCAACGGCTGGGACGTGCGCAAGGCGCTGCGCCGGTTGCGGCTTGCGGCCCGAAGCCGAGAAGCCGGTATCAGGAACAGGTCGAGCCGTCGGCGACCCGCACGCGGGTGGCGCCGAAACAGAAGACGCGGTTGCGTGTGCCGTCGCTGAGCACCATGCGACCCATCAGCAGCGCGTTGGAGCCCGGCCGGCGGACGAAGCCCGCGTCGCCGTAGCTCAGCACCACCTCCTGCATGTTGCCGAAGTGCGCGGTGAGCGACAGGCTGGGGTGCGGCGCGGGCGACTCCATCAGTACCGGTTCGCCGTTGCCCAGCTCGCCGTTGTCGTCGAGGTCGCTGAACATGCGCCAGCCAGTGCGCCAGTCGTTGTCCGCGCGCGGGGCGATGGCGGCGCGTCGGCCGCTGCTGACCGCTTCGTTGCGGGCCCGAGCCAGGGTCAGCATCAGTTCGCTTTCGGCCTGCTGCATGCGCAAACGCTGCGTCAGGCCGGACAGAGACGGAACCGCGGCGGCGGCCAGTGTGGCCGCAATGGCGGTCGTCACGCAGAGTTCGACGAGGGTGAAACCGCGGCTGCGCAGAGCGTTTGGCGTCAGTGGCATGTTTGGCCTCGGTGGACATCAATATATGTGCAGTGTGTCCGCGCGCAGCCCTGGTTGCAGCCGAATACGCCGCTGCGGGGCCGCCGAAAAGGCGGCCCGCGCTGTCGGAAATTCGCCAAACGCGGAATCGACTCGGCTGCCGCTCGTCGGCGGATAGCGGCCGGACAGGGCCGCGGGATGGCAAGGCCGATCCGGGCGACCCAGAATCCGCCGCATGAAGTTCTTGCGTCAGCCCCCGGTTGGGTCGCGCTTTGCGCGTCGTCAGTGCGTTCGCGGCTTCACTATGGTCGAGCTGATGGTCGTGGTGTCGATCATCGCCATTCTGCTGGCGGTCGGCATGCCGTTCTTGGGCAACTTTCTGGCCCGCAATGAAGCGGTCGCGACGGCTGGCGCGCTGCGCTCCGCGATCGACCGCGCCAGTTACGAGGCTGGTGCTCGCAACCGAGTCGTGCGTCTTTGCGCTTCGGCCGACCCGGCCGCAGCCGATCCGACCTGTGCCACCGGTACGGTTGACTGGGCGCGGGGCTGGTTCGCCTGGGTCGACACAGATAACGACGGCCGGCGCGACGCGGCGGAGGTTGCCGACGCCGACGGCGACGGCGTTGTCGAGGCGGCGGAGGAAGTCCTCTTCCTGCAAACGACGCTGGCCGTAACCACCGGTTCCGGGCCGACCATTCAGAGCAACGTCGCCACGATCTTCTTCGCGCCACCGGAGGCCGCAGCGCGCAGCAGCGGCGGCAACTTCTGCATATCGCGCCGACCGGCCGGGTCGGCCGACGCCGGTCAGTTTCCGCGCTGCGTGTCGGTCACCGTGGCCGGCTTGGCGACCGTGGTAGAGGGCACATGTTCCGCGACCGTCACCTGCTGAGGGCGGGCCGCGCAACGCGGCAGCAGCGGGGCGCCTCGCTGGTCGAGGTGCTCGTATCGCTCTTTCTCGTTGCCGTGTCGATGCTCGGGCTGCTGTCTTTGCAGTTGAATTCGCTGGCCTTCCAGCGCGAGTCGCTCGACCTGCGGGCGGCAGCGACGATCGCCGAGGACTTTCTCGACCGCGTTGCGAACAACCCGGTGGGCGTGCGCGCCGGCAACTACGATCTGGAATTCAATCGCGGTGTGGACGACGACCAGGAATTGCCCACGGCGCCATCGTGCGGGTCGGCCACGGCTATTTGCACCGAGGCGCAGATCGCCGCGCGCGATCTGCGCCACGTGGCGGCGCAGGCGGCGGCGCGCCTGCCCGGTGGGGCGGCCTACGTGGTCACCGATGGCGGCGTGCGTGTGACGGTGTTTGTCGGCTGGGTCGACCCCAAGCGGACGCAACAGCTCTCCGGCTTGCCTGCGGGCGAAGACCTCGCCGTCGACCCCAACTGCCCGCAGCAGATCGGGGAACTCGACGACGAAGAGTTGCGCCTGCGCTTCCGCTGTTTTCAAGCGAGTACTTTCTGATGGCTACTGCCCGCCGCTTCCCGCCTCGTCCGCATCTCCAGCGCGGTCGCACCGTCGTCGAGCTGATGGTGGTGGTCGCGCTGGGCTTGGTGATCCTGCTCGGTGTGGGCACGCTGTATCTGACGGCCGACCGCTCGGCTCAGGAGGCCGAGCGCGGTGCGGTGATCGAAGACTCCGGCCGTGTTGCCCTGCGCATCATTGGCGACGCGGTGCGTCGCTCGCGCTACTCCGAGATTGCCAACACGGATATGTATTTTCGCAATGCGGTGCTCTTTGGCGGCGGCGATGCGGTGGCTCTGCGCGGCTGTACCGGCCAGCGGTTTTCCACCGATGAACCGCCCGATTGCGCCACGGTCGCAGGTGCGGTGGGCGATGCGCTGCTGGTCGCCTACCAGGCCAATAATGTACTGGCATCGGCTCAGGGTCCGGCAGCGCGCGACTGCTTGGGCAATGCAGCGCCAAACGTTGCAATCACCGTCCCGACGAGCGCCGCGGTCGCCACGGTGCCGGTCGCGCGCAACATCTTTTATCTGTCGGGCAACAATCTCATGTGCCTTGGCAACGGCAACGCTACACCGCAGGCGATCGTCGGCGACGTCACCGACTTCCGGGTGTTTTTCGGCTACGACGACCGCCCCAAGACTTCGGTTCCGGAACTAGCTTCGGCCAGCCTCGAAGCGCCGCCGCAGGCGACGTCGCTGCGTACCGCCGCCTACATCGATGCTCAACCCGGTCTCGGCGAGCTGACGGCTTGGGACTGGGTTGTTTCGGTCGTCGTATGCTTGGAGCTCCGCGGCCCGCCGAACTCGGCGACGGCGGGCGAGCAGTACCAGCCCTGCCCGCGCGAGAATTCCACCAGCCGCCTCGTTGAAGAGGCCGATCCCATCGCCATGCCGGGCACGCGGCTGCGTCGCACCTACACGCAAACCTTTGCCATCCGCTCGCTGCGGGCATCGACACTCGCGGTCAACAGGGAGTGAGCATGACACGCCACACCGATCGTCGAGTTGCCGGCTTCGCCGGCTGGCGCCGGCGCGGATTCGTCTTGCCGGTCGTCCTGGTGATGCTGGTGGTGATGACCACCGTCGTGCTCTTCTCGATCCGCCGCGCCACGGTCGATGCGCGTCTGGCCGGCAACGACAGCCG
>JAJTHJ010000176.1 GCA_021298875.1 Burkholderiales bacterium
CACCCTGCCGGGCTTTCCGACCACCGGCGGGCAGATGACCGCCGGCCAGGGCAGCAGCTTCAGCGGGTCGGCGCGCCTGGATGCGCCGCAGGCCGACCCCAATGCGGTATTGGGCAGCCTGCTCGCCCGCTTGCACGCCAATGCGCACGATCTGCCGGCACCCTCGCTGCCGCGCAACACCCCGCCCGAGCCGGCGCTGCTCGACGCCGTGTCCGAGCTGCAGCGCCTGGGCCTGCAAGGCCTGCACGGTGCCGCCCTGTCCAGCGAGCAAAGCGAGCGCGTCACCGAGTGGCGCGCGCACCTGGTCGATACCGCGGGGCGCACCGTGGACAAGCTCACCATCGAGCTGGTGGGCATGTTGTTCGACCGCGTTTTGCAGAACGAGCAGGTTCCAGCCGAGATCAAGTCCCTGCTGTCGCGCCTGCAGATTCCGGTGCTCAAGGCGGCCCTGCTCGATGCCGACTTCTTCGCCGCCAGCGCCCATCCGGCGCGTCGCCTCATCGACCGCATCGCTGCCAGCGCGCTCGGCTGGGAGCCGTACGGCGAGGAGAACGAACGCTTCCGCGCCGAAGTCGAGCGCGTCGTCGGCGAGGTGCTGACGAGCTTCGAGAAGAACGTCGCCGTCTTCAACCGGGTGCTCGCCGAGTTCGACCGGTTTTTGGGCGACCTCGGGCTGCGCGAGGGTGATCCCTTGAGCCGCGCCAAGCGGGCGCTGGAGGATGCCGAACGGCGCGAAGTGCTGTCGATCAACCTGTCGATCCAGGTGCGGCGGGCGTTCGAGAAGGTCGAACTGGAGACCTACCTGCGCGACTTTCTCCTCTGCCCCTGGGTGCAGGTCCTGGTCGCGGCGACGCTGCGCGATGCGCAGACCGCCGGCTTCTCCAAGCGCTTCCGCGAAGCGATTCACGACCTCGTGTGGAGCGTGCAGCCGAAGGCCAACCTCGACGATCGCAAGCGCCTGACCGCCTTGATCCCGGACTTGATCCGCGTGCTGCGCGACGGGCTCGCGCTGACCCACACGCCGGAGCGGGAGGCGCAGGAGTTCTTCCGCCAACTTATGCAGTCGCACGCGGTGGCGGTCAAACCAGTGGATCAGGCGACCTACATCAAGTCAGTGCTGACGACCTCGAAGGTCAAGTCCAGGGTCGAAGAGTTGCAGATCGACTTCAACCGTCCGTTGGCGCCGGTGGAAGGTGGCTTGCAGGTGTCCAACGAGCGGGTGCTCGAAGCGGCCGCCGATCACCGCGCCCGCCTGCGCCTGCCGGCCGCGGAGCCGCCGCCGGAGGCGGCGACAGATCGCGTCGAAGCGGCGCGCCTGGCCGCTCACATCGCCGCGTGGGCCCGTGGCGACTGGTTCGAACTCATCGAAGGCGATAGCCGCGTGCGCTTGCGGCTGCGCTGGGCCAGTCCCTTGCGTACTCTTTTCCTTTTTTCCGTTAACCGCGAGCAGGATGCGCTGGCCCTGACCGCCGAGGCGGTCAAGGCCTACGTGCAGCGCGGGCGTCTGCGGCCGCTCGCGGATGTGCCGCTGACGCAGCGCGCAGTCGATGAGGTGTTGCGCGACTTCGAGGATTCGCCGCAGAAGGCGGCGGCGCTGGCAGCGCGGTTCCAGCCGGCGGAGGCGTAAGCGCGATGGCCGCGGTGCCCGCCAGCACAGTGCGCGAGGCTGCCGGCCCGGCCGCGCCGAGCGGCAAACTGACGCTCGATTTCGTCGTGCGCGCCCTCGTCGCCGATGGCCTGATGGCGGCTGCCGATGCCGAGCGCATCCTGTCCGTCTCCGCCCGCACCACGCCGATCCATCCGCTCGCCCTGCTGGCCGCGATGGACTTGCGCGCACCGCACGGCGCGCGCGAGCCGCTCGACCTGGAGCGGCTGACGCGCTGGCTCGCCGAGCGCGCCGGACTGCCGTACCACACTATCGACCCGCTGCGCGTCGAGTTCGCGCGCGTGGCCGAGGTGATGTCGAGCACCTACGCTACGAGCCGGTCGATCCTGCCGCTGACCGTCAGCGGCGCCGAGGTGGTGGTGGCCACCTGCGAGCCCTTCATCGACGGCTGGCAGCCGGAGATCGAGCGCATCACCCGCAAGGCCGTGCGGCGCGTGGTGGCCAATCCGCTCGACGTGGCGCGCTACACGGTGGAGTTCTACAAGCTCGCGCAATCGATCAAGAGCGCCAACCGCAACAGCGCCAGCACGGCGAGCCTGGTGACCAACTTCGAGCAGCTGGTCGAGCTGGGCAGCAAGGTCGACGCCGACAACGCGCACGTGGTGACCGTGGTCGACTGGCTGCTGCAATACGCCTTCGACCAGCGCGCCAGCGACATCCACCTCGAACCCAAGCGCGAGCAGGGGGTCGTGCGCTTCCGCATCGACGGCGTGCTGCATCAGGTCTACCAGGTGCCGCCGGCGGTGATGACGGCGATGGTCGCGCGGCTGAAGCTGCTCGGCCGTATGGACGTGGTCGAAAAGCGCCGGCCGCTGGACGGTCGCATCAAGACGCGGGCGATCGCCGGTGTCCAGGCCGGCCGCGAAATCGAACTGCGCTTGTCGACGCTGCCGGTGGCTTTCGGCGAGAAGCTGGTGATCCGCATCTTCGACCCCGAGGTGGTCGTGCGCAGCTACGCCGATCTGGGCTTTACCGAGTCCGAGACGACGGCCTGGCGCGAGCTGATGCACCGCCCGAGCGGCATCGTCCTCGTCACCGGGCCGACCGGCTCGGGCAAGACGACGACGCTGTACTCGACACTGCGCGAGCTGGCTACCAACGAGGTCAACGTCAGCACGATCGAAGACCCGATCGAGAACGTCGATCCGCGCCTGAACCAGATGCAGGTGCAGCACGGGATCGACCTGGGGTTCGCCGACGGCTTGCGGGCGCTGATGCGGCAGGATCCCGACGTAATCATGGTGGGCGAGGTGCGCGACCGCGAGACCGCCGACATGGCGGTGCAGGCCGCGCTCACCGGGCATCTGGTGTTCTCCACGCTGCATACCAACGATGCCGTGAGTTCGATCGCCCGGCTGCGCGAACTGGGCGTGGCGCACTATTTAGTCAATGCGACGCTGATCGGCGTGCTGGCGCAGCGGCTGGTGCGCACGCTCTGCCCGCATTGCAAGCAGCCGGGACCGCCGATCGACAGCGACGTGTGGAACGCGTTGGTCGCGCCCTGGCGCTCGCCGCCGCCCAAGCAGGTGTACCAGCCGGTCGGCTGCCTGGAGTGCCGGCGCACCGGCTACCTCGGTCGCACCGGTCTTATCGAGATGCTGGTGCTGTCGGACCGGATGCGCGAGCTGATTTCCGCCAACGCCGATCTGGAGGCGATGCGCACGCAAGCCGGCCGCGACGGACTGCGCTCGCTGCGCGTCTCGGGTGCCGAGAAGATCGCGCGCGGACACACCACTCTCGAAGAAGTGCTGCGCGCCGCGCCGCCCTTCATGCAGTAGCGGCGGGGCTACTTCGACAGGTGGCGCATCGCCCGCGTCAGGCCGTCGAGCGTGAGCGGAAACATCCGCCCGCCCATCAACTGGCCGATCAGCGACACCGATTGCCGGTACGGCCACAGGCCTTCCGGTTCGGGGTTGATCCAGGCGTGCCTGGGGAAGTGCGCGGCCAGTCGTTGCAACCAGACCGCGCCGGCCTCTGCGTTGTTGTGCCCGACGCTGCCGCCGGGTTGCAGGATTTCATAGGGGCTCATCGTTGCGTCGCCGACGAACACCAGCCGCCAGTCGGGGTTGAACTTCCGCACAACCTCCCAGGTGTCGAGCTTCTCGGCAAAGCGGCGGCGGTTGTTGCGCCAGACGACCTCGTAGACGCAGTTGTGGAAGTAGTAGAACTCCAGGTGCTTGAACTCGGACTTGGCGGCCGAGAACAGATCCTCCACCCGCTTGATGTGCTCGTCCATCGTGCCGCCGACGTCGAGCAACATCAGCACTTTCACCGTGTTGTGCCGTTCCGGCACCATCTTGATGTCGAGCCAGCCGGCGTTGCGGGCAGTGCTGGTGATGGTTTCGGGTAGATCGAGTTCCAGTTTGGCGCCCTGTCGCGCAAAGCGCCGCAGCCGGCGCAGCGCAATCTTGATGTTGCGGGTGCCGAGTTCGACCTCGCCGTCGTAGTCGCGGTAGGCGCGCGTCTCCCACACCTTGACGGCGCTCTTGTTGCCCTTCGATGGGCCGCCGATGCGGATGCCCTCCGGGTGCCGCCCGCCGCGGCCGAAGGGCGACGTTCCGCCGCCGCCGATCCACTTATTGCCGCCGTGGTGCGCGCCATCTTGCTCCTCCAGCCGCTTGCGGAACTCTTCCATCAGCTTGTCGAAGCCGAGTTTTTCCAGCGCGGCAAGTTCTTCGGGCGTGAACTCGCGCTCCAGGGTCTTCTTGAACCACTCGGCCGGGATCTCGCGCTCGAAGCCGAGCGCGGTGCGCACGCCGCTGAAGTATTCGCCAAAGGCGCGGTCGAACTTGTCGAACAGCGCTTCGTCTTTGACGAGCGTGGCGCGCGCGAGGAAGTAGAACTCGTCGATCGACGGCGCGATCACCCCGCGGCGCAGCGCTTCCAGCAGCGTCAGATGCTCCTTGATCGACACCGGTAGCCGCGCGGCGCGCAGATGGAAGAAGAAGTCGATCAGCATGGGGCTGCGCCAGATGTGTCGCGTTACGGCTTCGGCCTGCGGTCTTCCCTCACCCGGCCGCTTCGCGGCCACCCTCTCCCGGGGGGAGAGGGTCAAAAGCCCCTCTCCCCCTCGGAGAGGGGTTGGGGTGAGGGAAGACCGTGGCCAACAAAGTGCCAGCAACTGGATTTGCCGGGGCCGCCTTACGCATTTCGCGCCAACCGCAATTCCAAATGCCGCTTCACGTCCGGCCATTCGTGGGCGAGGATGCTGAACAGCACCGTGTCGCGCACCGTGCCGTCGCGGCGGGCCTGATGGTGGCGCAGGGTGCCGTCGTGCTTGGCACCCAGCGCGGCGATCGCCCGTTGCGAAGCGAAGTTAAAGTTGTCGGTGCGAAAACCCACCACCTTGCAACCGAGCGTGTCGAAGGCGTGCGTGAGCAGCAGCAGCTTGCAGGCGGTGTTCACGTGCGAGCGCTGCCAGCGCCGCGCATACCACGTGTAGCCGATCTCCACCCGGTCGATCGTCGGCACGATGTCGTGAAAGCGCGTGCTGCCGGCGATCAGTCCGGTGGCCAGTTCGCGCACCGCCCAGGGCAGCATGTGGCCCGCTTGCTGGCCGGCGAGCGCGGCGGAGATGTAGGCGTGCGTTTCCTCCGGCGCCGGCACCGAGGTGAACCAGAGCTTCCAAAGTTCGCCATCGGCGGCGGCCGCGAGCCCGTCGTGATGCTCGCGCGCGAGCGGCTCCAGCCGCACGCCGTGGCCTTCGAGCGCGACGGGGGCGGGCGAGATCATCGGTTATGCCGCGCCATGAACACCAGCCGCTCGAACAGATGCAGATCCTGCTCGTTCTTGACGAGCGCACCCGCCAGCGGTGGGACGAAGAGCTTGTCGTCGGTCGAGCGCAGCGCCTCGCCCGGGATCTGCTCGGCGACCAAGAGTTTTATCCAGTCGAGCAGTTCCGAGGTGGAAGGCTTCTTCTTCAGCCCCGGCAACTCGCGCACCTTGAAGAAGGTGTCGAGCGCGTTCTTCAGCAACTCTTTGCGCAGCTTCGGGTAGTGGACATCGACGATCGCGTGCATCGTCTCCTTGTCCGGGAACTTGATGTAGTGGAAAAAGCAGCGGCGCAGGAAGGCGTCGGGCAGTTCCTTCTCGTTGTTGGAGGTGATCACCACCAGCGGGCGGTGGCGCGCGCGGATCGTCTGCCGCGTTTCGTAGACGAAAAACTCCATCCGGTCGAGTTCGCGCAGCAGATCGTTGGGGAATTCGATGTCGGCCTTGTCGATCTCGTCGATCAGCAGCACCGCCGGCGCTTCGGACTCGAAGGCCTGCCACAGCACGCCGCGCACGACGTAGTTGTGGATGTCGGCCACGCGCGCGTCGCCCAGTTGCGAGTCGCGCAGGCGCGAGACGGCGTCGTACTCGTACAACCCCTGCTGCGCCTTGGTGGTGGACTTCACGTGCCACGCGTAAAGCGGCATGCCGAGCGCCCGTGCTACCTCTTCGGCCAACATCGTCTTGCCGGTACCGGGCTCGCCCTTGACGAGCAGCGGGCGTTGCAGCGTCAGCGCGGCGTTGACCGCCAGCCGCAGGTCGTCGGTGGCGACGTAGGAGGCGGAACCTTCGAAGCGGGGCATGGCAGCGGTACGAGACGGTGAACCTCAACGGCCTCGCGGCAGCCTTGCCCTCGCCCCAGTCCTCCCCCGCTTGCGGGGGAGGGCGAGGGTGGGGGCGTGTGCGCAGCGAGTCGCCCAGAACTTAGCAAAAAGGGTGACGCGCAGTGTAGTCGCGCACCGCCCGTAAACTTGCGGCATGGGCAAGACGCTGCACGACTTAAATGCCGATTTGCATTCGCATTCGACCGTGTCGGACGGCACGCTCGCGCCCGCCGCGCTCGTGCGGCGCGCGGCGGCGCGCGGCGTCGAGCTTTTCGCACTCACCGATCACGACGAAGTCGGTGGCCTCGCCGAAGCGCAGGCCGCCGCGCGCGAGGTCGGACTCGCGCTGTGGCCGGGCGTGGAGATTTCCGTTTCGTTCGGCGACCAGACCGCGCACATCGTCGGTCTGGGCATCGATGCCGACAACGCAGAACTCGTGGCCGGTCTGCGTCGCGTGCGCGGCGGCCGGCGCGTGCGCGCGCAGGCGATGGCCGATGGGCTGGCCGCCGTCGGCATTGCCGGCGCCTTCGAGGGCGCACTGAAGTACGTCGGCAACCCGGAGCTGATTTCGCGCACGCACTTTGCGCGTTATCTGGTCGAGGCCGGGGTGTGTTCGAGCACCAACGAGGTGTTCACCCGCTAT
Organism: Burkholderiales bacterium; assembly: GCA_021298875.1. GTDB lineage: Bacteria > Pseudomonadota > Gammaproteobacteria > Burkholderiales > Burkholderiaceae_F > JAJTHJ01. Next base: position 6,905 of record JAJTHJ010000176.1, read on the forward strand.
CTTGTCCCCGGCAAGCCCGGCTACGTCGACCATGGCTGGGCGCGGCTGGCCGAGGCGGTGCGCTGGATCGTTGGTGCGGGCGGGGTGGCCGTGCTCGCACATCCGGCGCGCTACCGGCTTACCGCCACCGAGCAATGGGCGCTTTTTTCCGAGTTCAAGGAAGCTGGCGGCGCGGCGATCGAAATTGCAGTCGGCGCGCATGGCGCCGACGAGGTGCGGCGCTATGCGCAGGTGGCGCGCGAGTTTGCCTTCGAAGGCTCGCGCGGCAGCGACTTTCATTCGCCCGAGGAGTCGAACACCGACCTTGGCGCCGCGCCCGCATTGCCATACGACGTCGTGCCGGTCTGGCACCGCTTCCACTGATGGCGCTGCTGCTCACGGTTCATCCGGTCGATCCGCAACTGCGCCTGCTGCGGCAGGCGGCGCAGTTGCTCGACCATGGCGCGGTGGCGGCGATTCCGACCGACTCCTGCTACGCGCTCGCCTGCCACCTCGACGACAAGGCCGCCGCCGATCTCATCCGCCGCATCCGCCGCATCGACGAGCGCCACCTGCTGACGCTTCTGTGCCGCGATTTGTCGGAGATCGCTGCCTACGCGCGGGTGGACAACGTGCAGTACCGGCTGCTCAAGCAGGTCACGCCGGGGCCGTACACCTTCATCCTGGAGGCGACGCGCGAGCTGCCGCGCCGCCTGTCGCACCCCTCGCGCAAGACGATCGGCATCCGCATTCCGGACAACCCAACCGCGCTCGGCCTGCTCGACGTGCTCGGCCAGCCGCTGATTTCGACCACGCTGCAACTCCCCGGCGACGAACTGCCGCTAAACGACGCCGAGCACATCGCCGAGCGCATCGGCAACGACCTCGACCTGATCGTCGATGCCGGCGCCTGCGGCGTGGAGCCGACCACCATCGTCGATTTGACCGGCAAGGAAGCGGTCGTCGTGCGCCGTGGCCGCGGCCCGGTCGAAGCGCTGGGCCTCGGATAGACTCGACCGATGGAAAACATCATCCTCCTGATCACCGTCTACGCGATTCCGGTTCTGTTCGCGATCACTCTGCATGAGGCCGCCCACGGCTACGTGGCGCGGCGCTTGGGCGACGACACGGCGTTCGCTGCCGGCCGCATCACGCTCAACCCGCTCAAGCACATCGATCCGGTCGGCACGGTGCTCGTGCCGGCGACGATTCTGCTGCTGTCCGCACTCGCCAAGACCCAGGGCTTCCTGTTCGGCTGGGCCAAGCCGGTGCCGGTGAACTTCAACCGGCTGCGGCATCCGAAGCGCGACATGATCTGGGTCGCGGCCGCCGGGCCGGGGGCCAATCTGTTCATGGCCATCCTGTGGGCCCTCTTCCTCACCTTCCAGGAGACCATTGGCCTGGGCGAGGCGTTTTTCCGCTACATGGCGCAGGCCGGCATCCAGATCAACCTGGTGCTGATGGCGCTCAATCTGCTGCCGATCCCGCCGCTGGATGGTGGCCGCATCATGGTGGGCCTGTTGCCCAACAAATTGGCCTATCCGCTGGCGCGGGTCGAGCCGTACGGATTCTTCATCATCATCGGGCTGCTCGTGACGGGCACGCTCGGCTTCTTTCTGGCGCCGTTCATGGCGATCGGCGACTTCATCGTCGGCCTCTTTCGCTAGGAGCCGACCATGGCTTCCGCCCGCGTGCTCTCCGGCATGCGCCCGACCGGCGCGCTGCACATCGGCCATTTTCACGGCGCGCTGAAGAACTGGGTGCGCCTGCAAGACGAGGCCGAGTGCTTCTATTTCGTCGCCGACTGGCACGCGCTCACCACCCACTACGAGACGCCGGAGCTGATCGGCGACAGCGTCTGGGAGATGCTGGTCGACTGGCTGGCGGCCGGGCTGGACCCGAACAAGTCCACGATCTTCATCCAGTCGCGCGTGCCCGAGCATGCGGAACTGTTCCTGCTGCTGGCGATGTTCGCGCCGCTGTCGTGGCTGGAGCGGGTGCCGACGTACAGGGATCAGATCGAAAAACTCAAGGACCGCGACCTGTCCACCTACGGGTTCCTCGGTTACCCGCTGATGCAGGCGGCGGACATCCTGATTTACCGCGCCAACCTGGTGCCGGTGGGCGAGGATCAAGTGCCGCACATCGAACTGACGCGCGAGTTCGCGCGCCGCTTCAACCACCTGTTCGGCCGCGAGCCGGGGTTTGCGGAGAAGGTCGCCGTCTCGCTCGGCAAACTGTCGGGCAAGGCTGGCAAGCAATACGAGGAACTGCGCCGCCGCTACCAGGAGCAGGGCGACGCGGAAGCAGTCGCGCAGGCGCAGGCGATCCTCGCCGCCGCCGGCAGCCTGTCGGCGGCCGACCGCGAGCGGCTGGCCGGCAACTTGACCGGCGCACGCCGCACGATCCTGGTCGAGCCCGCCGCGCGCCTGACCGAGACGCCCAAGCTGCCGGGCCTCGACGGGCAGAAAATGTCCAAGAGCTACGGCAACGTCGTACGCATGCGCGAAGACCCGAAGCTTCTGACCGACAAGCTGCGCCGTATGCCGACCGACCCGGCGCGCGTGCGCCGCAGCGACCCCGGCAACCCCGAGCGCTGCCCGGTGTGGGAACTGCACAAGGTCTACACCGACGACGCCACCCGCGACTGGGTGGTCAAGGGCTGCACCAAGGCCGGGATCGGTTGCCTGGAGTGCAAGCAGCCGGTGATCGACGTCATGCTCGCCGAGCGGGCGATCTGGCGCGAGCGCGCGCAGCCCTATCTGGA
>JAJTHJ010000253.1 GCA_021298875.1 Burkholderiales bacterium
CGAGCGTGAAGGAAAAGCCCGGCGCGCCGCCGCCGCCGGAGAACCGGCGGCTGGCCGAAGCCTTGTTCGCCGCGCCGCCGCCAGAACTGAAGCCGGCGGCGGCGGAGGAGCGAGTGGAACTGGACGTGCAACTGTCGTGGTCGGAGCGCGAGCAGTTGCGCAAGGCCGACTTCGACACGATGACCATGGCCGAATGGGCGGCGGCCAAGAAATTGCTGCTGGACTTGTCGCCGTTCTTCGCGCAACTCGCCACCCGTCGCTACCGGGCCGCGCACGCCGGCGCCCGGCTCGACCTGCGCGCGCTGCTGCGCGGTGCCGCGCGGCGCGGCGGCGACATCGCCGAGCTGCCGCGCCGGCAGCGGCGCACGCGGCCCGAGCCGCTGGTGGCGATCGTGGATATTTCCGGCTCGATGAGCCGCTACTCGCGGATGTTCCTGCACTTCCTGCACGCGGCGACCAATGCGGACCGTCGCGTCGCGTCGTTCGTGTTCGGCACGCGGCTGACACCGATCACGCGCCAGCTGCGCGCGCGCGACCCCGACCTCGCGGTCGATAGCGTGGTGCGCGCGGTGGACGACTGGTCGGGCGGCACGCGCATTGCGCAGTGCCTGAAGGACTTCAACCTCAAGTGGGCGCGCCGTTCGCTCGCCGGCAGCCCGACCGTGCTGCTGGTCACCGACGGGCTGGAGCATGGCGATCTGGAACTGCTGGCGCGGCAGACCGAGCGGCTGGCCAAATCCTGTCGCCGCCTGGTGTGGCTAAACCCGCTGCTGCGCTACGACGCCTTCGAGCCGCGCGCCCGCGGCATCCGCGCGATGCTGCCGCATGTCGATCTGTTCCTGCCGGTGCACAACATCGACAGCCTGCAACGGCTGGCACAGACACTGGCGGGCGGCGCAGCGCCGGGCGTCAGAAACTCGACCCCGGCTGCTTGAGAAACTCGATCTCCTCCGGCGTGGACTGGCGCCCGAGGATCGCGTTGCGGTGCGGGTAGCGGCCAAAGCGCTCGATCACCTCGTAGTGCTTGCGCGCCCACTCCAGCGCACCGAGCGGCGCTTCGGCTTCCAGCGCGGCAAACAGGCGCAGCGACTCGTGCTGATCGGCGAGCGATTCGGAGTGCTCGAAGGGCAGGTAGACAAACCAGCGCTCGTGCGGCGTGAGTATTCGGTCGGCGCCGTTCGCCACCAGTTGCCGCGCGAGTGCGAGGGCCTGCGCATCGCCGGCGAAGGCGCGCGGCGTGTCGCGGTGGATGTTCCGGGTGAACTGGTCGAGCAGGACGATCAGCGCCAGCGCCCCGCGCGGCGTGGCTGCCCACTCGCGCAGCCCGCCAGCAAGCGCGGCCTCGACCGCGGTGCCGAAGCGCATGCGGATTTCTGCGTCGGTCTGCGCAGACTTGGTAAACCACAGCGCACGCGTGCTGCCGTGCTCCGGCGCACCTGGCGCGCCGAACCAGTAGTCCAGCACTTCGGCCGGTGTGCTCAAGCAAACTCCAGCACCACGCGCCGCGTGCGCGCGCTTTTCTTCTCGATCTTCGCCACCCGCAGCGCTCCGATCTCGCCGGTGTTGCGCACGTGCGTGCCACCGCAGGGTTGCAGATCCACGTCCTGTACGCGCACCAGCCGCACGCGGCCAAAGCCCATCGGCGGCTTGACACTCATCGACTTGACGAGCTGCGGGTTGGCCGCCATCTCCTCGTCGGTGATCCACTCGTAGGTCACCGACGCGTTCTTCGCGATCAGCGCATCCAGCCCGCGCTGCACGTCCTCGCGCGCCAGCGGATCGGTCAGCGCAAAGTCGAGCCGGGCGTACTCGGCGGTGATCGAGCAGCCATCGACCGGCGCCGGCACCACCGCGCACAGCAGGTGGGTCGCGGTGTGCAGCCGCATGTGGCTGTGGCGGCGCTGCCAGTCGATCTCGGCGCGTACCGGCGTGCCAATGGCCAAGCGTTCGCGCCAGCCGCTCGTGGGGTCGAGCAGATGCAGGCTGTCGTCGGGGCCGGCGCCTTCGCGCTTGCTCTTGCGCGTATCGATCACCGGCAGCCGCGTGCCGTCGGCCAGCACCAGCGTGCCGGTGTCGCCCGCTTGTCCGCCGCCCAGCGGGTAGAACACGGTGCGGTCGAGTTCGACACCGTCCTCGCCAACCGCAGTCACCACCGCCTCGCACTGCGCGAGGGTGGCGTCTTCGCGATGCAGTGCCTGCGTGCCCATCGCCGCTATGCCGCGCCCGCCGCGCGGGGCGCCGGACGGCGTGGCCGGCGGCGCCGTGCGGGCGGCTTGGCCGGGGGCGGCTCCAGTCCGCGCTGCTGCAAGTCGGTCGCCACCTGCGCCACCGCTTCGGTGGCAAAGAGCGCGCGCTCGGCCAGCTTGGGATCGACGTTCTCGTCCCACGGCAGCAGCAGCAGCGCGTAGGACAGCGCGGCGAACTCCGGGGCAAAGCGGTCGATGATGTCCTGCGGGTTGGCGCACAGCCGCTTGTCGGTGACGAGGCCGAACTGCACGCCGCCGTGGTACGACAGGATCGACACACCCACGCCGATGTCGCCCGACTGCGGCACCCAGAAGAGCAGTTGCTTCAAAGGTGTTCCAGCGATGTAGAGCTGCTGCTGCGGCCCTGGCACGTTGGTCATCACCGCGCTGGCCTTGTTGGCGAGGATCGACAACACCTGCGACTGCACCGCCTGCGGCAGCATGCCGACCGCGCCCAAAATGCCCATCGCCAGCACCGCGGTGTAGCCGTCCTTCAGCTCGTTCATCCGCCGGTGCACTTCCAGCACCCGCTCGATCGGGTTGGCGATGCCCACCGGCAGCACCAACGGCACGAGGCCGAACTTGTTGCCGAGCGAGCGGCTGCGGCTGCCCGGCGGGCGCAGGTTGACCGGGATCATCGCGCGCATTTCCACGCCTTTGGCCGCCTCGCCACGCGCTTGCAGATAGCCGCGGATCGCGCCCGCCGCACAGGCGAGCAGCACGTCGTTGACCGAGCAGCCGAGTGCCTTGCCCACCGCCTTCACGTCCGCGAGCGGCAGAGGCTCGCACCAGGCCACCGCCTTGGAGCCGCCGGGCCGGCCCTTGAGACTGGTCGGCGAGTCGTTGTCCATCAACAGCAGCGCGGCCGCGTCCTGCGAGGCGCGGGTGGCCACGCGCAGCGTCTCGCCGGCGGCTTCGCTGGCAACGTTGGGGTCGGTCAACACCGCGCGGGCCGCCTGCAGCGCGCGGGTGGCGAGGTCGCCGGTGGCGTCGATCGCGCGCACCGCGTTGGCGGTGAAGGGCTTGAGCAGCGCGTCCCACGGCGCGGCGGGCGTCGCCTCGTGCTCCGCCGCGGGGGCGGGCGCGGCCTCGTCGCCGTCGTCGTCGGGCGAAGTGGAGGTCAGTTCCATCAGCACGCCCATCAGCGCCATGCCGTCGGCGATGCAGTGGTGCATCCGCTGGATCAGCGCGCTGCCGCCGTCGTAGTCCTCGATCAGGTGGAACTGCCACAGCGGCCGCGCCGGGTCGAGCGCCTGCCCGGCCAGCCGCGCCACGTAGCGCTGCAACTCGTGCTTGCCGCCGTCGCCCGGCAGCGCCACCCGCACCAGATGGCGATCCATGTCGAAGTCGGGGTCCAGCTCCCACCAATAGCCGGTCACGTCCTGCACCACGCGCGAGCGGAAGCGCCGGTAGGCGAGCAGCTTCTTCTCCAGCACGCGCTTCAGACGCTCGGCGTCGATACGCGCGCCGAACACATCGACCCCGACGATCATCATCAGGTTGCCGGGCGAGTCCATCCGCAGCCAGGCGGTGTCCACCGGCGACATCCGTTCGCGGCTCGGCATTGGCGTCTCCTTGTCGTTGTAGTTGCAGTGTGCGACCTATGATAGCTTCGCACCGCTCACCCAACCGAGGAGACGACGATGAGCGATCTGAAGAGCAAGTTCGAGCAGGCCGCGGCCGATTCCAAGAACCTGCCCGAGCGCCCCGACAACGCCACGCTGCTCAAGCTCTACGCGCTGTACAAGCAGGCCAGCAGCGGCGACGTGGACGGCAAGCGCCCCGGCTTCACAGACATGGTCGGCCGCGCCAAGTGGGACGCGTGGAACGAGCTGAAAGGCACCTCCACCGACGATGCGATGAAGCAGTACGTGGAGTTGATCGAGGAGTTGAAGGGCTGAACGGCGGCGGGCGAGCCCCGCCGGTTCAGGTTTTCCTCACCGCCTTGCGCGCAGCCGGTTTGGCCGGCGCGGCTTCCACCAGAAGTTCGTCCAGGTGCCGCTCGATGTGGCGCTCGAACGCGCCCTTGAAGGCGCGCAGCAGGAAACCCAGCTTCACGTCGAGCGCGATCTGGTGCGCGGTGACGTGCATCGTGCCTTCGACCCCGCTGCGGCGAAAGTGCAGCGTGTCGCCGTCCCACTCGCTGACGAGGTCGTATTCCTCGGCCAGATCGTCGGCGGTTTTCTGCGCGATCTTCTTGGCCTTGGCCAGCGGCAGGTTGTGGCGGCGGACGTAGTGGATGTCGGACACGATGCGGTCTCCTTTTAGCGACGCCGATTGTCCCAAACCTCGGGATTGAGCAGCGACGGCGGCCGCTCGCCGGCGAGTGCGGCCTCGAGGTTGCGCATCGCCAGCCGCGCCATCGCCTCGCGCGTGGCGCGCGTGCTGGAGGCGATGTGCGGCGTGAGCGCGACGTTGTCCAGTTCCAGCAGGGCGGGGCGGACGATCGGCTCGCCTTCGAACACGTCCAGCCCCGCGGCGGCCAGCCGCCCGGCGCGCAGCGCCGCGGCCAGCGCGTCGTCGTCGACCACACCGCCGCGGGCGATGTTGACCAGCACCGCGGTGGGCTTCGTCAGCGTCAGTTCGGCCGCGCCGATCGCGTGATGCGTGGCTGCCGAATACGGCACGACGACGATCAGGTGATCGGCGCTGCGCAGCAACTCGTCCTTCGTCACCCAGGTCGCGCCGCCCGCCTGCTCCGCCGGCAGCGGGCTGCGGTTGTGATAGACGACGCGCATCGCAAAGCCCTGCGCGCGGCGGGCGATGGCGCGGCCGATCCGCCCCATGCCGAGGATGCCGAGCGTCGCACCGTGCAGGTCGGCGCCCATGAACATCTCGAAGGTCCAGCGCTGCCAGTGCCCGGCGCGCAGCCAGCGCTCGGACTCGGTGACGCGCCGCGCGGCGGCGAGCAGCAGCGCCCAGGCGTGATCGGCGGTGGCTTCGTTGAGCACGTCCGGCGTGTTGGTGACCAGCACGCCGGCGGCGGTGCAGGCGGCCAGATCGATGTTGTTGTAGCCCACGCCGATGTTGGCCACGACCTTGAGCCGCGGCGCGACGGCCAGCAGCGCGGCGTCGATCCGCTCGCCAGCGGTGATCAGCGCGCCGTCGGCGTCGGCCAGGCGTGCGGCGAGTGCGGGCGCCGTCAGCGACGCGTCGTCCTGGTTGTCGCGCACGTCATAGCGACGGCGCAGTTCATCGATCAGCGCTGGAAAGATGCGGCGGGCGACTGCAATCTTGAGGTTGGGCTCGCTCATCGGAAGTAAATCCATGTCAGCAGAAGAAACAACGGCAGCAGAATCGCACCGGACCATGCCATGTACCCGAAAAAGCTCGGCATCGGTATGCGGCTCTGCTCGGCGATGGCCTTGACGATAAAGTTGGGCGCATTGCCGATGTAGGTGTTGGCGCCCATGAACACCGCGCCGGCAGAAATCGCCACCAGTGTCGGCGCCAGCGTACTCATCAGTGTCTGCGGATCGCCGCCGGCGAGATTGAAAAAGACGAGATAGGTCGGCGCATTGTCGAGGAACGACGACAGTCCTCCGGTCAGCCAGAAGTAGGCCGCCTCGATCGGCTGCCCTTGCGCATCGCTCACCAGTCGCACCAGGCCGGCAAAGCTGCCGTCGGCGCCGGCCTTGAGCATCAGCAGTGCCGGCGCCATGGTGACGAAGATACCGAAGAAGAGCTTGGCGACCTCGGCGATCGGCACCCACGAGAACTCGTTGTCCCGGCGCACTTTGCGGGGCGTGATGGCCATCGACAACGCGGCGACGGCCACGAGCACGGCGTCGCGCAACAGCCCTTCGAGGCTGCGTTCGTGGCCCAGGATGCGGAGTTCGATGCCGGTCTTGACCGTGCCGCTGGCGAGCACCGCCGCCATGATCGCTGCCAGCAGCAGCAGGTTGACGCCGCCGTCGAGCCGCAGCGGCGCGTCCGGCGTCGGGTCCCGCCGGAACCCCGCCGCCCGGTCGCGCCGTTCGAGCACCGTGTCCACCACGAAGTGCAGCGCGAGCAGGACCGCGAGAGACAGCAGCATCGGCCCGGCCAGGTGGCGCGCGGTCCAGAAGAAGTCCATGCCCTTGAGGAAACCGAGAAACAGCGGCGGATCGCCCAGCGGCGTCAGCGCGCCGCCGATGTTGGAGACGATGAAGATGAAGAACACGATCGTGTGCACCCGATACCGGCGATGGTCGTTGGCGCGGATGATCGGGCGGATCAACAGCATCGAGGCGCCCGTGGTGCCCATCACACTGGCCAGCGCGGCGCCCAGGCCGAGCAGCCCGGTGTTGAGCAGCGGCCCGCCGTGCAGGTTGCCACGCACGAAGATGCCGCCGGCCACGACGTACAGCGCGCCGATGAACACCATGAACGGCACATACTCCTGCACCAGCGTGTGCAGGGCCACGTCCAGCGCGGTGGCCGGGCCGAAGACGAGCGCAAGCGGAACCAGCGTGGCCAGCGCCCAGCCGACGGCGATCTTGCCGTAGTGGTGGTGCCAGAGCCGCAGCGACGCGAGCGGCACCAGCGCGATCGACAGCAACATGCCGGCAAACGGCAGTGCCCAAAGCAGGCCGAGCGCGGCGCCGTCGAGGCCGGCGGCCGCTGCCGGGGACGCCAGCGGCAATAGACCCGCCGCGAACCACCGCGCGCCAGGGATGCGCTGTGCCATGACTTGTCTCCTTGCCGCCCCGTTTGTTGTCGCCGTTTGCCGGCCCGGGGCTGGCGGCAGTGCTTTGTATCGCTTTCAGGTCGGCGCGAATGCCGTAGTCGCTGCCGCGCCAACGGAAGCCCAGCGCCGGAGCGGTGCCCGTCGCTCTCCGCTTGCGCGGCAAGGACAACGGCAGCGCCCGAGCGCAAATCTACTCCCGCAGTGCCCACCGCCGTGCGGCGTCGGCCTACTCGTCCACTGCCACGATCACATGCACCCGAAACGGCCCATGCGCGCCGAGCACGATGGTCTGCTCGATATCCCCGGTGCGCGACGGCCCCGACACCATGTTCAGTGCGCGCGGCATCATCGCTTCCGCGCCACCGAGTTCACTGCGCATCAGCGCGAAAGCCGCGTCCATATCGGCCACGATGCGCGAGGCCGGCAGCAACGCGATATGCGTTTCCGGCAGCAGGTGGGTCGAGGCGTGCGTGCGCGGGCCGGAGCGCAGCACCAGCGTGCCGGTTTCCGCCAGCGCGCAATAGCAGCCGGTGATGCCCACCGCATCCGCGCCCTGCGCCGGCCCGCGCTTCGGCGCGCGGAACTCCACCGCCAAGCCGGCGCCGGCCCAGTCCAGATCGTCGAGTGCGGGCCAGGCGACCGCGGCCGGCGCGAGCTGATTGGCCGCCAGGTAGCGCGCGGCGGCGGCCGGCGCATCGGTCAGGCGTGCTACTTCGTCCACGGTGCTCGCCATCCGCTCGGCCATCGCGCGGAAGTGCTGCTTCAAATCGGCCGGCAGCGCGGGCCGCGGACCGGGTGGATGGCGCTCGAGATACTCGGCCACCGCAGCGCGCTCGCCGTCCTTTAGCGAGTCCGGCCGCCGTTGCAGGCTGCGGATGCGGCGCAGGATGTTGTCGCGGGCTTTGGTGGTGTCCATGGACGCCGACTCTCTCTACCGGGTATGCCGGCGCATGAACTCCGCAATCCGCGCCACCCCG
>JAJTHJ010000040.1 GCA_021298875.1 Burkholderiales bacterium
CGCGCGCCTTGATCAGCGCCATCGGATTCGCGACCTTGAGCAACCCGGTGCCGATCACGCTGATGGCTTTGAGGTTCTTCGCGCCCCAGACCGAACCCATGCCCCCCTGGCCGGCACCATTGCCGGCGTCGTGGATCAGCGCGCCGTGGCAGCGGTTCTCGCCGGCGGGGCCGATCGTCACGATGGCGGGCTTTTGCGTGGTCCGCCCGGAATCGACTCCCCTGCGCTTGGTGGCGTCTTTCAGGCTGTCGATGTCCACCCAGCCGCCGCGCGTGCCGGTCTCGATGCCGATCTGCTTCCAGATCTCGAGTTGCGTGGCCCAGCTGTCCTTGCCCCAGAGCCCGGTGGCGTCGCGGATCTTGACCACGTCGTTGCGGATGTCGATCCACACCGGCTGGTCGGCCTGGCCTTCGATGACGATCGCGTCCCAGCCGGCGAACTTGAGCATCGTCGAAAACCGCCCGCCGAATCCCGAGCGGGTAAACCAGTCGATGCCGTCGTAGCCGACGCCGACGGCCACCACTTCGGTGCGCCCGGTGGCCGAGGGCACGCCGGTGCCGCACACGGCCGAGGCGGCGACACAACACACGTTGGCCGGATGCAGGCCGCTGGTGATCGTCTTGTCCTTGCAGAATTCCCAGAAGAGCGCGGCGCCCAGGCCGTGCCCGCCGCCCCAGGCCTTGTAGGGCTCGGTGTCGAGCACGATCGCCTTCGGCTGGGTCAGGTCGAGGCGGAGGATTTTTCCGGCGTATCCGTAAAGCGCCATGACTGCTCCGTTATTCCGTGGTCATGCCGAGTTTTTTCCAAACCGGCCCGCGCAGATCGACCGTGTAGGACTCCTCGGTGTTGACTTTCGGTGTGTTGCGGCTGAAGGCGATCGCGCCGACCGGGCAGCTTTGCACGCACGCCTGTACGCCGCCGGGGCCGCCCACGGCGCCGAGGTAAGGGGTGGCCACGCACAGGTCGCACTTCTGCGAGACCTCGCCCACGTGGTTCCACTGCGCCCGCGAGGGCGTGAACGGGCAGGCCTCGATGCAGGCCTCGCAGCCGATGCACAGTTCGGGGTCGATCATCCGCACGTTGCCGAACTTCGGGTTCGGCTTGTTGGCCTTGATCGGCTCCACCGGGCAGGCCTCGACGCAGGGCGCATCCGGGCACTGGTGGCATTGCCCGATGTGAATGTCGTTGGGCCAGTCGGCGAAGGAATCCTGCTGGATCTGGATGCGCGACAGCGAATAGGACGCTTCGCCCGCGTGCGCGAGCGAGCACATCAGCATGCAGGTGCCGCAGCCCTGGCACTTTTTCATGTCCACCAGCAGGAAGCCCTCGGAGTTGGGTATGCCCTGCACGGTGGCGGCGACGATCCAGCCCGGCCGCAGCGCCGCGGCGATCCCGACCGCGCCGGAGCCGAGCAGAAATCGGCGCCGCGCCGGCGTGCCGCACTCGATCGGAACGCGGTCGCCCGTCGCGACCTCGTGCGCAGGCTCCGCCCCGACCGAAGGTCGGGCCGGCTGGCCAGTATCGATGCCCGTGAAGCCCCCTCTCGCAGTGTTGTAATGGCCGTAGCGACCAAACGTTGGTCGCACGTTACCGGCAGCGGACGGATTGCCGCTTGACGACTATCAAAATGCGTTTGGGGCAGAACCTCTTTGGCTCGGTCGCGCCGCGGCGGCCGGCGGCGGGCGCCTTACGCGCGTGCGGCGGCGACGCCAAGCTGGGCGAGAAGCTGCCGTTCCCGCCGCACCATCCGCCGCTCCTGCGCATCGGTCTGGTGGTCGTAGCCCTGCGCGTGCAGCACGCCATGCAGGATCAGATGTGCCAGATGCGCGCGCAGCTTCTTGCGTTGCGCCCGCGCTTCGGCGCGCAGCACCGGCAGGCAGAGCACGATGTCGGCGACCGTCATCGGCCGGCGCTGGTAGTCGAAGGTCAGCACGTTGGTCGCGTAGTCCTTGCCGCGGAATTCGCGGTTCAGGCGTCGGCCTTCGACGCGGCTCACGAAGCGCAGCGTGAGTTGCGCGTCGCGCGCGAGCGCCGGCGCGATCCAGCGGCGCAGCGTGCTCGTGCTGGGCACACCTGAGCCACCGCCTTGCACGGTCAGCGACAAGCGCGGCATCTACTCGGCCCGCGGTGCGCGAGTGGCGCGTGGCGGCGCGGGGTTGGCCTTCTCGGCCCGCTCGTAGGCTTCGACGATCCGCGCCACCAGCGGATGCCGCACCACGTCGGCGGCGGTGAAGTAGGTGAAGGCGATGCCGCGCACGTCGGCCAAAATGTGCTGCGCCTCGATCAGGCCGCTGGCGGTGCCGCGCGGCAGATCGATCTGCGTCACGTCGCCGGTGACCACCGCGCGCGAGCCGAAGCCGATCCGCGTCAGGAACATCTTCATCTGCTCGGGCGTGGTGTTCTGCGCTTCGTCGAGGATAACGAAGGCGTTGTTCAGCGTCCGCCCGCGCATGTACGCGAGCGGCGCGATCTCGATCGTTTGCCGCTCCAGCAGCCGTTGCGTCTTCTCGAAGCCCAGCAGGTCGAAGAGCGCGTCGTACAGCGGCCGCAGGTAGGGATCGACCTTCTGCGCCAGATCGCCCGGCAAAAAGCCCAGCCGCTCGCCGGCTTCGACCGCGGGGCGGGTCAGCACGATGCGCTGCACGGCGTCGCGCTCCAGCGCATCGACTGCGCAGGCGACCGCCAGGTAGGTCTTGCCGGTGCCCGCCGGGCCGATGCCGAAGCAGATGTCGTGCGCGAGGATCGCTTGCAGGTAGTCGCGCTGGCGCGGTGTGCGGCCGTGCAGGTCGCGCCGGCGGGTGTGCAGATCCGGTTGCGGGGCGGCTTCGTCGGCGACGGCTGCCGCCGGCTTGCGGCCCGCGCGCTCGACGAAGTAGAGCTGGATGTCCTCGGTGGCCACCGGCTGGGTCGCCCGCGCCGCAAAGTGTTCGA
>JAJTHJ010000114.1 GCA_021298875.1 Burkholderiales bacterium
GGCCGGGTCATCGTCGAAGGCCTTGTCCATTTCGACTACGAAATCACTCAACTGACGGTGCGCTACCGGCAGGCGGACGGCAGCATCGGCACCGCCTTCTGCGAGCCGATCGGCCACGTGCAGGTCGCCGGCGATTACGTGGAAAGCTGGCAGCCGCAGCCAATGTCCCCCGCTCGCGCTGGAACGCAGCCGCGACTACGCACAGCGCGTGACCGAAAACCTCGGAGGCCTCGGCATCTTTGGCGTCGAGCTTTTCGTCCGCGGCGAAGACGTGTGGTTTTCCGAGGTCAGCCCGCGCCCGCACGACACTGGCCTCGTCACCCTCGCCACTCAGTGGCAAAGCGAATTCGAGTTGCACGCCCGCGCGCTGGTCGGGCTGCCGGTGGACACCGCGCTGCGCACGCTGGGCGCGAGCGCGGTGATCTACGGCAGCGTCGACGTCGGCGCTCTCGTCTTCGACGGCGTGGCCGAGGCGCTGGCGATTCCCGGCACCGATCTGCGCCTCTTCGGCAAGCCGGAGTCCTTCGTCAAACGCCGGATGGGCGTGGCGCTCGCCCGCGCGGAGACCATCGCCCTCGCACGCGAGCGCGCGAAGGCTGCTGCCGCCTGCGTCAAGCCGCGCCCGGCCTGACCGCCACCCTGTGTTAGCCTGCCGCCCGCTCGCGCCGGCGGCTTTTCGCCGTTCGCCCCCTTTTGGAGCAAAAACAATGACCTCCCTGCCCCTTCGTCATCTCGTCGCGGCCGTGGCCCTGGGCGTTGCCGCGGCCACCGCCGGCGCCCAAACCGTTAAGGTCGGCATCGCCCAAGACCTGACCGGACCGTTTGCCGCGCTCGGCGCCGAAGCGCGCGACGGCTTCAACCTCGCGATCAAGCAGCGCAACGGCATGTTGGGCGGCGTGCCCACCGAGTTCCTGATGCAGGACATGGCCGGCAACCCGGACACGGCACGCCAGTTGGCCGAGCGCTGGGTCAAGCGCGACAAGATCGACTTTTTCACCGGGCCGATCGGCTCCAACGTCGCGCTCGCCGTCGGCCCCCTGCTCTTCGCGGACAAGGTGTTCTACCTCAGCAATAACGCCGGCCCGTCGCAGTTCGCGGGCAAGGAGTGCAACCCCTACTTCTTCGGCACCGCCTGGCAGAACGACGCCTACCACGAGGCCGCTGGCAAGTTTGCCGCCAGCCGCGACTTCAAGAAGGTGGCGATCATGGCGCCCAACTACCCGGCCGGGCAGGACGCGTTGAACGGCTTCAAGCGCGGCTTCGGCAAGCCGGTGGCGTCCGAGACCTTCACCAAGCTCGGCCAGCTCGACTACGCGGCCGAGCTCGCGCAACTGCGCGCCCAGGCGCCCGATGCGCTGTACATCTTCCTGCCGGGTGGCATGGGCATCAACTTCATCAAGCAGTTCGTCGGCGCCGGGCTGTCGAAGAACATCCAGTTGATCGGGCCGGGCTTTTCCGCCGACCAGGACGTGATCCGCGCGGTCGGCGACCCGATGCTCGGCATGTTCAACACCTCGCATTGGAACCACGACTTCGACAATGCCCCCAGCCGCGCGTTTGTCGCCGCCTTCCGCAAGGAGTACGGGCGCACGCCGTCGATCTACGCCGCGCAGGCCTACGACGTGATCGGCATGCTCGACGCCGCCGTGCGGGAGGTGAAGGGCAAGGTGAGCGACAAGGAGGCCGTGCGCCGCGCTTTGCAGAAGGCGGGCTTCGAGTCGGTGCGCGGGCCGTTCAAGTTCGGCGTCAATCAGTTCCCGGTGCAGGACTATTACCTGCGCGTGGTCGTGCGCGGCGAAGGCGGCGAGCTCAACAACAAGACGCTGAACCGCGTGTTCGAGAGACACGTCGACGCCTATGCGGCGCAGTGTTCGATGAAGTGAAGATGAAGATGACGCCCGCTGCGCGGGCTGTGAGCTGAGCGCGCCTCCGTTGTAGTTCACAGGCGCGCCAGCACCGTCATCTTCACCGGCGGCGCAGCCGCATCACTCCGCAATGCCTCCAGTCCTGATCGCCGAGCAGTTGCTCAACGGCATCCAGTTCGGCGTGATGCTGTTTCTGCTCGCCGCGGGGCTGACGCTGGTGTTCGGCATCATGGACGTGCTGAACCTCGCGCATGGCTCGCTCTACATGATCGGGGCGTATCTGGCGGCGACGATTGCCGCGGCGAGCGGCAGCTTTTGGCTGGCGGTGCCGCTGGCGATGTTGGCGACCGCGGCAGTCGCGCTCTTGCTGGAAAGCACGCTGATCCGCCGCTTGTACGCGCGCGACCATCTGGTGCAGGTGCTCGCGACTTTCGCGGTGGTGCTGATCGCCGACGACCTGACCAAGCTGATCTGGGGCCCCTCGCCGGTCCTCTACAACGCGCCGCCGGCGCTGGCCGGCCCGGTGGAACTGCTGCCGGGCTTCTACTACCCCGCGTATCGCCTGCTGATTCTGGGCGTCGGCTTGGCCGCGGCCGCCCTGCTCTACTTCGCGATCGCTCGCACGCGCGCCGGCATGCTGGTGCGCGCGGCGGCGAGCAATCGCGAGATGGCGGCGGCGATGGGTGTGCGCGTCCGCTGGCTCTATGCGGCGGTGTTTGCCGCCGGCGGCGCGTTGTGCGCGCTGGCCGGCGCGCTGCTCGGGCCGGTGCTGGCCGTCGAAGTCGGCATGGGCGAGAACATCCTGATCCTGGCGCTGGTGGTGATTGTCGTCGGCGGCATCGGCTCGGTGCGCGGCGCTTTCGTCGGCGCGCTGCTGGTCGGGCTGGTGGATACGGCGGGACGCGCATTTCTGCCGGCGCTGCTGTCGCTGGCCTTGCCGGAGTATTGGGTCGCCTCGGTCGCGCCCGCGCTGGCGGCCATCGCCATCTACGTGCTGATGGCCGCCGTGCTGTTCTACAAGCCGAGCGGCTTGTTTCCGGCGCGGGCCTGACGCGATGCGGCTCGCCCGGCTGCGCCGCGCGGCGCCGTGGCTGTTGCTCGCGGCGGCGCTGGCTTTTCCGTGGGCGGCGCAGGCGCTCGGGCAGGACTACTACATCGGCTTCGTGCGGCGCATCCTGATCTTTGCGCTGGCGGCCACGAGCCTCAATCTCATCCTCGGCTACGGCGGCATGGTCTCGCTCGGGCACGCGGCGTTCTTCGGCATCGGTGCGTACACAGCGGCGATCCTCGCCACCCATGGCATCGGCGCGGCGTGGATTGCCTGGCCCGCCGCGGTCGGGCTGGCGGCGCTGGCGGCGGCCGGTATCGGCGCGATTTCGCTGCGCACCCGCGGCGTGTACTTCATCATGATCACGCTGGCCTTCGCGCAGATGGTCTACTACGTCGCCATCGGGCTCAAAGCCTACGGCGGCGAAGACGGCCTGCGGATGGCCGCGCGCAACACGCTGCCGGCCGGGCTGGATCTTGCCAACGACTGGCACTTCTATTACCTCGTGCTGGCGCTGCTGGTACTGGTGCTGCTGGCGGTCAACCGGCTGGTCGATGCGCGCTTCGGCCGCGCCCTGCTCGGCATCCGCGAGAACGAAGCGCGCATGCAGGCGATCGGCTTCGACACCACCCGGATCAAGTGGGTCGCCTTCACGCTCGCCGGCGCCGGCGCAGGGCTGGCGGGGGTGCTCTTCGTCAACCACAACCTGTTCGTCTCGCCGACCGCGCTGCACTGGACGCAAAGTGCCAGCTTCGTGGTGATGGTGATCCTGGGCGGCGTGGGCTACCGCTACGGCGGGCTGGCCGGCGCCGCCGCGCTGCTGCTGCTCGAAGAAGTGCTGTCCGCGTACACCGCGTACTGGCACCTGGCCCTGGGCGCGATCCTGCTCGCGGTGGTGCTGGCCGCGCCGCGCGGGCTGGCGGGTCTCGTCAGCGGAAAGTCCAACTGATGGCCCTGCTCCAACTGCGCGATCTGCACAAGCGCTACGGCGGCTTGCAGGCCACCGCCGGAGTGTCGCTCGACGTGGCGGCGGGCAGCGTGCATGCGCTGATCGGCCCCAACGGCGCCGGCAAGTCCACGCTGATCAACCTGGTGAGCGGCACGGTGGCGGCGGACTCCGGCACCGTGGCGCTCGACGGCGACGATCTGACCGCCCTGCCCGCGCACGCACGCGTGGCGCGCGGGCTGGCGCGCTCGTATCAGGTGACCAATCTCTTCAAGCGCTTCTCCGCGCTCGACAGCGTGGCGTTGGCGGTGCAGGCGGCCAGCGGCAGCAGCCTGCGCTTTTGGACGCCGGTACGGCGCGAGCAAGCACTGTTCGACCGGGCGCAGCAAGTGCTGCAACGCGTGGGCCTGGGCGCCCGCGCCGATGTACCGGCAGGCGCGCTGGCGCACGGCGAGCAACGCCAGTTGGAGGTCGCGCTCGCGCTGGCCACCGGCGCGCGCGTGCTGCTGCTCGACGAACCGATGGCCGGCCTGGGCGCCGATGAATCGGCGCGGATGCTCGAACTGTTGCGCTCGCTCAAGGGCGGCCCCGCCCTGCTGCTGGTGGAGCACGACATGGATGCCGTGTTCCAACTGGCCGACACGATCACCGTGCTCGACTACGGCCGGGTGATTGCCAGCGGCACGCCGGAGGCGATACGCACCGACCCCGAAGTGCGGCGCGCTTACCTCGGCGAAGAGGCGCTGCCGTGAGCCTGCTGCGCATCGAAGGCATGCAGGCCGGCTACGGCGCGAGCCAGGTGTTGTTCGGCATCGATCTGGCGATCGGCGCTGGCCAAGTGGCCACCCTGCTCGGCCGCAACGGCATGGGCAAGACGACGACCGTGCGCGCAACGCTGGGCCTGCTGCCGCTGCGCGCCGGCGCCGTGTACTTCGACGGGCAAAGGATCGACGGTCTGGCCACCGATGCGATCGCGCGGCTGGGCATCGCGCTGGTGCCTGAGGGTCGGCAGATCTTCCCCAACCTCAGCGTGCGCGAGAACCTCGTCGCCTTTGCCGCCAACCGCGCGCAGGCCGCCGCGCCGTGGACGCTGCCGCGCGTGCTGGAACTTTTCCCTCGGCTGGCCGAGCGGGCCGACAACCTCGGCAGTCAACTCTCCGGCGGCGAGCAGCAGATGCTTGCCATCGGCCGCGCGCTGATGACCAACCCGCGGCTGCTGATCCTCGATGAAGCCACCGAAGGCCTCGCCCCGCTCGTGCGCGAGGACATCTGGCGCTGCCTCAGCCTGCTCAAGAGCGCGGGGCAAACGATCCTGGTGATCGACAAGTACGTCGAACGGCTGATCGCGCTCGCTGACCGGCACACGATTCTCGAACGCGGGCGCGTGGTCTGGCAGGGCGAGTCGACAGCGCTTGCGGCCGACCACGGGCTGTGGCACCGCTACCTGGGTCTGTGAGGGGCCGGCGCGCCAAAGCCGTCGAACGCCAGTTCCGCTTCCGTCCCGGCTACCCGTAGCGTGGCGCGCGCGCCAACCGGCAGTGTCGCCTTGCGCGGCGTATGGCCGAAGGGCAGGCCGCGCAGGATGGGCACGGTCAGACGGGTGCGCAAGTGCGCGAGCGCCGCGTCGAGCGTGTACTCGTAGTCGGTCGGCGTCGCCGGCACCGGCGCGAAGTCGCCGAGCAGGATCGCGCGCTGCCGGTCGAGCACGCCCGCCTGCGCCAGTTGCAGCAGCATCCGCTCGATTCGGTACGCGGGTTCGTTGACGTCTTCGACAAACAGGATGCCCCCGCGCACGCGCGGAAAGTACGGCGTGCCGAGCAGCGCGCACAGCAGCGCGAGGTTGCCGCCCCACAGCCTGCCCGCCACCGCCAGCGCCGGTCCGTCTGCGGAAAATCGCAGGCGGTGGCGCGGGTTGTCCAGCACCGCGAAGAACTGCTCGACGGTGAAGGGGTCGGGTTGCGCCGCGCCCAACTCGGTCGCGCTCGGCCCTTGCAGGCTGACGCCGCCGGCGCGCGCCAGATAGGCGAGATTGAACGCGGTGAAATCGCTGTAGCCGCACAGCAGCCGGCCGTTGTGTGCGATGGCGGCGTAGTCGAGCCGGTCGATGAGCCGCGTCAGCCCAAAGCCGCCGCGCGCCACCAGCACCAGATCGAGCCGCGGGTCCGTGGCAAACGCCTGCAACTCCGCCAAGCGCAGCTGGTCGGTGCCGGCAAAGCGCTCGTGCCGGGCAAAGCAGGACTCGCCCGCCTGCGCCAGCCAGCCGCGGGCCGCAAAGCGCTGCGCGCTGCGGTCGATCACGGCCGTGTCCGGCACCGCGGACGACGGCGCGACGATGCCCACCGCTCTACTGCGCGTCATCTTGGGCATCCTCTGGCAGGCTGCCGCCGCGTTGCAGTTCGCGGCGGTGGGCAAAGAACTTCGACAGCAATCCTCCGCACTCGGCCGCCAGCACGCCCGCGCGGACGCGCGTGTGGTGATTCAGCCGCGGCTCGGCAAAGAGATCCACCACGCTGCCGCAGGCGCCGGTCTTGGGATCGGCCGCGCCGTAGACGAGCCGGCGGATGCGCGCATGCTGGATCGCGCCCGCGCACATCGCGCATGGCTCCAGCGTGACGTACAGATCGCAATGCGCCAGCCGGTAGTTACCCAGCAGGCCGGCCGCCGCGCGCAGCGCCTGAATCTCGGCATGCGCAGTCGGGTCGGCGTTGCCGATCGGTTGATTGAAGCCGGTGGCGAGCACCTGCCCGTCCTCGACCACGACCGCGCCCACCGGCACTTCGCCCAGCGCCCAGGCGTTGTGCGCCTGATCGAGCGCCAGGCGCATGAACACCGCATCGCCATCGGGCGCCGCGGCGGGCAACTCCTCGACCTGCACCGCCTGCGCGAGCCAGGCCTGCTTGCGGGCGGCGCGCGCGTCGTCGTGCGCGCGGCGGGCCTGCTCGACCGCCTGCTCCAGATCTTCCGGCTGTACCTGGGCCGCAGCGGCGGCCAGCCAGTCGGGGAAGGTTCCGCGCCGATAGTCGGTGCCGCGGTCCGAGCGCAGGATGAACCCGGTGTCGGCCAACCAGCGGCGCAGCTCGACGTGGTCGGTGGCGATCCAACGGCCGGCACCAGCGAGAAAGCGCCGCAGACAGTCGTTGGCATCGCGCTCGGACAGCAACTGCGCCGCCGGGAGGAACAGCGCCGCCGAGGCGAAGGCGAGTTCCAGATCGCGCGTATCGCGCTCACGCAACGTGGCCAGATGCACACCTTCGCGTACGGCCAGTTGCGCAAGCCGCGCGAGCCAGGCGGGTGGGTCGAGCGCGGCGGCGGTTGTCATCGGCAATACGGGCGCGGGTGAACTATTGTGCCGATTCTTTCACAGCCCCCGCCTGCCGGACGCAGCGGGTACCGGCCGCCCGCGGCCGATGCGACGCGCATTCCTCAGCCGGGCGGGCTCACCCGCAAGTCGGCAAAGTACTCGGTGCCGTTTCGTTCCCCCGGCAAGCCCGTACAGATCGAAAGTAGAGTTATGGTTGCGGGGCAGCGCGCGTCGCCTCGACTTCGGCTTCTTCAGATTACAAGGGCCGGCAGCGGGAGTCCTCGGCGATCCGACCTGCACACTGCGGAGAACGAACCATGCATGTAACGAATGCGTTGCGAACCGCCGCCTTGTGCGCGCTGGCCGGGTTGTGGTTGACCGGGCCTGCCTCGGCCGAACCGGGTCTGGGGTCGATCCGTTTCGACAACTGGGGCTTTTTCCAGAAGAACCCCGACGACTCCATCCAATGGCAGTACCGGCCCCGGGTGTACGTGCCCTATGAGTTCGAAGGAGGCTGGACTTTCCGCCAGCGTGCCGACGTGCCGATGATCTACACCGACAGCCGCGGGCCGGGCAACCCGGGCGGCGGCTATTCCGGCGGCATCGGCAACATCCTGCTCGAATCGATCCTGGACACGCCCGATGTGGCGCCGAACCTGTCGCTTCGAGGCAGCGTGCGCCTCGTGTTCCCGTCGCCCAAGCCTTCGCCGTTTGGCACGGACAATCAGTATCAGGTGGCGCCGATGCTTGGATTCAGCTACCGACTTCCCGACCTGTTGCGAGGCGTCACCGTGACGCCGTCCGCGCGCTACTTCTGGGGTTTCAACGCCAACGAGCCCAACGTCAAGCTGGTCAACACCCTCGACCTGTTCCCGGCCGTGGACTTCCGCTTGGACGAGCAGTGGGCGCTGCAGTTGTATCCGGAAAACCCGATCGTCTACAACCAGAACACCAGCGCCTGGTTCGTGCCGCTCGACTTCATGTTCGTGCGCCGTGTCGGCAAGACCTTTCACTTCGGCATCGGCGGCGCATTCAAGTTGGGCAATCCCTCCAACCCCAGCGACGACTACCTGATCAACGGGCGGGCGTCCTTCTACGTTTGAGAACGCCGCCGCTCAGGCGGTGGTACCTCGGCGCACGAAGTCGATGTGGCCCTGGCTGTCGGGCAGGCGGTTGCCCTAGCTGATCAGCCCAAACGTCGCCGAGGCGAGCATCGAGCGCGATGCTCGCCAAACTCCCGTTACGGAGCGCCGACGACCTTGAGGCCGGCGTCCTTCAGCATGCGCTGGAACTCGGGCGACGCGGGGATGATCTTCCCTGCCGCGGCGCGCAGGCGATCCACGGCCTCGGGCGGTAGCACGAAGCTTGTGGGTTGCTGGTTCAGGTAGTCGCGCTCGGCCTTGTCCTGCAGGGCCGCGAACGACACGTCGATGGCGTAGATCTTCGCTTGCGGCACGCGTATGGCAGCGCAGACCGGCGCGTCCTTGTTGGTGTCGCAACCGGCCAGGTGGCGCAGACGCCGGGCCGTGTCCCAGCGCGCCGAGATGTCTTTCAGCAACTCGACCGCCTCATAGGGGTCGCTTTAGAAAACGGAAAAAATCGTACGCTAAGCGTCTTGCAGGGCACGCAGGGGGCGTAACTTTCCGGGGCCGATCTTTGGACGGGTCCGCCAAAGGTAATCACCGGTCAGGTTGATGTGCTCCCACCCCAAGGGAGACAGGTACTGCTGCAAGCCATCGTCGGTCAGCCGGCCGTTGTCGCGCAGCGCTTGAGTCGCCTGTTCCAGATAGACGGTGTTCCACAGCGTGATCGCCGCGGTGAGCAGAGTCAGGCCGCTGGCCCGGTAGCGCTGCTGCTCGAAACTGCGGTCGCGGATTTCGCCCAAGCGGTTGAAGAAGACGGCGCGGGCCAGTGCGTTGCGCGCTTCGCCCTTGTTCAGCCCGGCGTGCACGCGGCGCCGCAGCTCGACGCTTTGGAGCCAGTCGAGAATGAACAGGGTGCGCTCGATGCGGCCCAACTCGCGCAGCGCCACGGCCAAGCCGTTCTGACGCGGGTAGCTGCCGAGCTTCCTGAGCATCAAGGAGGCAGTCACCGTTCCCTGCTTGATCGAGGTGGCCAGCCGCAGGATTTCATCCCAGTGGGCACGGACGAGCTTGAGGTTGAGCGTGCCGCCGATCATTGGCTTGAGAGCCTCGTAGGTGGCATCGCCCTTCGGGATGTAGAGCTTGGTGTCGGCCAAATCGCGGATGCGCGGGGCAAAGCGGAAGCCCAAGAGGTGCATCAGTGCGAAGACATGATCGGTGAAACCCGCCGTGTCGGTGTGGTGCTCCTCGATCCGCAAATCCGATTCGTGGTACAGCAGGCCATCGAGCAAGTAAGTCGAGTCGCGCACGCCGACGTTGACCACCTTGGTGTGGAACGGCGCGTACTGGTCGGAGATGTGGGTGTAGAAAGTTCGTCCTGGGCTGCTGCCGTATTTCGGGTTGATGTGACCGGTGCTTTCAGCCTTGCTTCCGGTTCGGAAGTACTGGCCGTCGGACGACGAGGTGGTGCCATCGCCCCAATGCTCGGCGAAGGGATGGCGGAACTGTGCGTTGACCAACTCGGCCAAGGCTGCCGAGTAGGTCTCGTCACGAACGTGCCAGGCTTGCAACCACGACAACCTGGCGTAGGTCGTCCCAGGGCAGGACTCGGCCATCTTGGCCAGGCCCAGGTTGATCGCATCGGCCAGGATCGCGGTCAGCAGCAGGTTCCGATCCTTGACCGCTTCGCCCGATTTCAGGTGTGTGAAGTGCCGGGTGAAGCCTGTCCACTGATCCACCTCCAGCAGCAATTCGGTGATCTTGACGTGCGGCAGCATCGCGGCCGTCTGGTCGACCAGTGCTTGCGCCGCCTCTGGAACCACTGCATCGAGGGGCGATATCTTCAACCCCGACTCGGTGATGATTGCATCGGGCAGATCGTCGGCCGCGGCGAGCTTGTCGACCGTTGCCAGTTGCCGTTCGAGCAAGCTCAGCCGCTCGCTCAGGTACTGCTCGCAGTCGGTGGGGACGGTCAGCGGCAGCGCAGCCGCCTGCTTCAGAGCGACGAACTTCTCGGCCGGCACCAGGTACTCGTCGAAGTCCTTGAACTGGCGCGAGCCCTGGACCCAGACGTCGCCCGATCGCAAGCTGTTCTTCAATTCCGACAGCGCGCACAGTTCGTAGTAGCGCCGGTCGATGCCGGCGTCGGTCAAGACCAGCTTCTGCCAGCGCGGCCTGATGAACGCGGTCGGTGCATCGGCGGGAAGCTTGCGCGAGTTGTCGGCGTTCAGACTGCGCAGGACTTCGATGGCGTCGAGTACGTCGACGGCCGCCGGCGCCGCCCGCAGTTTCAGCGCGTCGAGGAACTCCGGTGTGTAGCGGCGCAGCGTGGCGTAGCTGTCGGCGATGAGGTGCAGGAAGTCGAAGTCCTCGGGCTGTGCGAGCTTCTGCGCCTCGCCAACGCTGGCGGCGAAGGCGTCCCAGGAAATGATCGATTCGATCGCCGCGAACGGATCGGCGCCGCTGCGCTTGGCATCGACCAAGGCCTGCCCGATGCGGCCGTACAACCGCACCTTCTCGTTGATCGCCTTGCCCGCCTCCTGGAACTGCTGCTGATGCTTGTGCCGGGCCGCGTTGAAGAGCTTGCCCAAGATGCGGTCGTGCAGGTCGATGATCTCGTCGGTGACCGTGGCCATGCCCTCCAGCACCAGGGCCACCAAGGTCGCGTAGCGACGCCGCGGCTCGAACTTCGCCAAGTCGGCCGGCGTCATCTGCCCGCCTTCGCGGGCGATCTTGAGCAGGCGGTTCTGGTGAACTTGGCGCTCGACGCCGACTGGAAGGTCGAGCGCATGCATGGCTTTGAGGCGCTCGATGTGTTCGAGCATGTGACGCGAGTTGGCCCTGGCGGGCGACTGGCGCAGCCAAGCCAACCAGGTGGTCTTGCCGCTTTCCTTGCGTTTGAGAAGATCGTCCAGGCGCAGGCGATGAGTGTCCGACAACGAATCCGTCAACGCCGCATAGATTCGTCGATTGGCGCGGGTGACCGCCTCGGCGCAGGCGTGCTCGACAACGTCCAACGATGGAATGATGATGCGCCGCTGACGCAGCGCTTCGACAACGCTGGCGGCCAGCACGATGCCCTTGTCCGTCTGCAAGGACAAGTCGGTCACAGCCAACACGGTCTGCCGATAGTGCGCCAAACCGAAGGGTTCGACCCCCAGGTAGGCGCGCAACTCAAGCAGATGCTCACGCCGCGTTTCTTCCCGCGCGGCGTATCGCGGCCAAGACGCCGGATCGGTCCGCAGCTGGCGTCCGATCCAGTGCACCAGCGATACCGGCACCGAGGCATCGGGGAGCAACCCCTGCCCGGGAAACCGCAGCAGGCACAACTGCACGGCCATGCCCAGCCGGTTGGCATCGCCACGCCGCTGGCGAATCAAAGACAGATCCGCCTCGCTGAACGTGTAGCGCCGGATCAGGTCTTCTTCGGTGTCGGGCACCGCCATCAGGGCCGCCCGTTCGGCGGCAGACAGCATCGAACGGCGTGGTGAGCTGGTTTCGTATTTATCCGACACTTGACGTTGATCGAGGACTGCTCAGCGGCCTGCATGCAGGCCGCTGAGCGGTCGGCGGGTCTTCTGGCAGATTGGGGGCTTCGACCCC
>JAJTHJ010000089.1 GCA_021298875.1 Burkholderiales bacterium
AGGGCGCGGCGCGCCCGCCGCGCGCCCGCGCTACCGAGGGCAGTGACGCGGCCGATCCCTATCAGCGCGCCCGGCGACCGTATCGCGGCGCGAGCGAGGCCGGCGAGCGGTTCGAGCGACGCAGCGACGACCGCGGCGAAGGCCGCGCCTTCACCGTCAACCTGGACCCGGATGTATCCAAGGTGTTTCGCGGCGACGCCTCGGTCAACAAGGCGCTGCGGCTGGTGATCCAGTTGATGCAGGTCGTGCAGGGTCCACCGCCGCGCCGCCGCGAGTACGACGCCGATCGCCCGCGCCCGCCGCGCGACACGGAACGTCGGCCAGCGCCCGCACGCTTCGAGTCAGACGACGAGTAAGCCCGACAGACCCGCTGAACAAGGTACTGCGCGGTCCTCCAACCCTGCGGTGCCCGCCGTACTCCGCTATACGGGTGCGCTCCTTGGGTCGGACTTGGGCCGCTCGCTACGCTTCTTGAGTGTTTCCCTATCGGCGCGCCACGGTCGCCAACTGCCGGTCGTGCAGGCGCGTGAGCGTGAGCATCGCCACTGTCGCGCCGATCAGCGCGAGCAGCATGTCCGACTGCGTATCCCACGGATCGCCCTGGGTGCCGAGGAACTCGTCGGCGCCCTGGCCCAGAGCCAGCGCCGACCACCACTCGATTAGCTCGTAGAGCGCGCTGATCGCCAGCGCCACGCAG
Source organism: Burkholderiales bacterium (assembly GCA_021298875.1). Classification (GTDB taxonomy): domain Bacteria; phylum Pseudomonadota; class Gammaproteobacteria; order Burkholderiales; family Burkholderiaceae_F; genus JAJTHJ01. The sequence goes on from JAJTHJ010000089.1 coordinate 698, forward strand.
ATGCACAAGAAGGCGGTCATCTTGCCGGCCCGCACATAGGCGCCGCGCAGCAGGATCTCGCGCGCCACCATCGCCGGCACCAGCCCCTGCATGAAGTGGCCGAGCTTGTCGTAGGGGTTGCGCGACAGATGCAGCAGCTCCTGCACCCAGAAGCCCGCCGGCACCCGCGCATAGGTGTAGGCGCCACCGAGCATCAGCACCAGCGCCTGCGCGAAGATCAGCAGATACAGCAAGGTGGTCAGCGGATAGCGCCGGTAAGTCGCCACCAGCAGCGGTGCTGCGATCAGCACCGGCAGCACCTCCAGAACCCACGTCAGCCGGTCATACGGGCGCCAGCCGGATGCAGCCAGCGCGATCAGCGTTGCCGCCAGGAGTGCCCAGTGCATGGGGGCGGGGTCGCTGTTCTGTGGCGGGCTCGGGGCGCTCATGTCGTTCCTCCGGGGCGGGTTGGCGTGGCAAAGCGCCGGCAGTCTGCCGGCTGCGGCAGGCAACGTCTATAGTCGTCGCGATCCTTCGCCGCGAGGCTGCCGATGTCGCGTTTCGTTCTCGCTCTCGACCAGGGGACCACCAGCTCGCGGGCGATTCTGTTCGACCGCGCCGGGTTGCCGGTGGCCAGCGCCCAGCAGGAGTTCCGGCAGTTCTTTCCCCAGCCCGGCTGGGTCGAACACGATCCGCAGGAGATCTGGTCGAGCCAGCTCGCCTGTGCGCAGCGGGCGCTGGCACAGGCCAGCGCCGCCGCTGCTGACGTCGCGGCGATTGGCATCGCCAATCAGCGAGAGACGACCGTATTGTGGGGAGCGCACCACGGGGCGGCCTCTTGCGGCTGCCATCGTCTGGCAGGATCGGCGCACCGCGGATGCCTGCGCGCGACTGCGTGCGGAAGGCGCCGAGCCGATGGTGGCCGACAAGACCGGTCTGCTGCTCGACCCGTACTTCTCAGGCACCAAGCTCGCCTGGCTGCTCGACCGCGTTCCCGGGGCACGGGCCGCGGCTGAACGCGGTGAACTTGCCTTCGGCACCATCGACACCTGGCTGCTGTGGAACCTCACCGGCGGCGCGGTGCACGCCACCGATCCGGGCAACGCCTTGCGCACCTTGCTCTTCAACCTGCGCACGCTCGACTGGGACGACGAACTGCTGCGCCTGCACGACGTGCCGCGCGCGGTGTTGCCGGCGATCGTCCCCTCCAGCGGAGTCGTCGGCCACACGCGCGCCGAGCTGCTCGGCCGCGCGATTCCCGTCGCCGGACTCGCCGGCGACCAGCAGGCTGCGCTCTTTGGCCAGGCCTGTTTCGCACCGGGCATGGCCAAAAACACCTACGGCACCGGCTGCTTCGTGTTGCTCAACACCGGTGCGGCGCCAAAGCGATCGGCCAACAAGCTGCTGACCACCGTGGGGTGGACGCTGGACGAAGGCGGCCGTCGCCGCACCACGTACTGCCTCGAAGGCAGCATCTTCGTTGGCGGTGCGCTGGTGCAGTGGCTGCGCGACGGCCTCGGCATCATCGAGCGGTCGGACGAGGTCGAGGCCCTCGCGCGGCAGGTGCCCGACGCTGGCGGCGTCGTCCTCGTGCCGGCCTTCACCGGCCTGGGGGCGCCGTATTGGGACCCGGACGCGCGCGGCCGCGCGGCCTGCTGATCGGCCTGACCCGCGGGACCACGCGCGCGCACGTGGCGCGGGCGGCGCTGGAAGCCATCGCTCTGCAATCGGCCGAGGTACTGGAAGCGATGCAGCGCGACGCGGCGGCGCCGCTGACCGAACTGCGTGTGGACGGAGGTGCCGCGCGCATCGATCTGTTGATGCAGTTGCAGGCCGATGCGATCGGCGAGACTGTCGTACGTCCCGCGGTCAACGAGACCACAGCGCTGGGTGCCGCGTATCTCGCCGGCCTGGGTGTCGGCTTTTGGTCGAGCGAACGAGAACTCGCCAAACTGTGGCGCGCCGAACGGCGCTTTGTGCCTGGCCCCGCCGAGGAGACCCGCGTCGCCCACCTCGCGCGCTGGCGCGAGGCTGTCGCCCGCTGCCGAAACTGGGCACAAAAAAAGCCGCCCCGAAGGGCGGCTTTTGCTGCAAAACGCGCGAGGCGCTTAGAAGCGGTGGTTCAGACCAACCGCGAACTGGTCGCGGTCGATCACATTGTTGATGTTCTGAGCCGTCTGGCCGGGGACGTTGGAGACATTGCCGTCATAGGCACGCTGACCGTAACCCAGGTAAACGCGAGTGCGGTTGGAGAGGTCGTAACCCCAGCCAATGCCCCAGACGTAGTAATCAGGCTCCCAGCCTACGAGAACACCATTCGCTGCTTGACGCTGGATGTTCTTGGCATCCGAGTACTGGTACGACGCACGGATGGAGCCGAACTTGTTACCGAGGATCGGAACGGTCAAACCCAGCATCCACGCGGTGTTGTCGTAGTTGCCGATGGCATCGGGGATCGGCAGCAGCGACCCGCCGACGTTGCCGGTGTTGAGCGTGGAAATGGCCGTTTGGTCCGCATAAGCAGCCGCAACCTTGACGATCTTGAAGTCATAGGTGGCGCCAATTTGCAGGTGCTTCTGATCCGGCTTGCCGACTTGAGCGGAAGTGCCCGACGACGGGTTGCCGACGATGTCATACGTCACTGCGACGTACAGGCCGCCCAGACCGCTGAAGGACGCGCCCAGCGCGGTCGCCGTGGTGTTGGTGCTGTTGGGCGCGGTCTCTTGCGTATTGATGTTCCAGGAGTACGCACCGCCCAGCTTGAAGCCCGCCCAGGTGGGGCTGACGTACGCGAGCGCGTTATCGACGCGCAGCGCATTGGCAGAGATGAAGGTCGAACCCAAGCCGTTGATACCCCAGCCAGTCTCGAACGGATCGATCGAGCCAAACATGTCGAAAGCGCCGGTACCGGACGAGAACGTGGCGAGACGGCCGGCCACCAACGAGCCCCAATTGCTAGAGAGACCAGCGTAGGCTTGGCGACCGAAGATGCGGCCACCCTGAGCGAGGGTGCCGGTGTCGATGTCAAAGCCCATTTCCAACTGGAAAATCGCGTTCAAGCCGTCGCTGATCTTTTCCGAACCGCGCACACCCCAGCGATTGCCGTTCCAGTAACCGCCTTGGACTCCGGAAACGCTGCCGTCCCGGATCACGCGCTGACCATTGACGGTGCCCGCGTCGTATCCCTGCTTGTTCCACTGATAGCCGACGTCCAGCCACCCGTACATGGTGACGCTGGACTGAGCGCTGGCCGAACCGGCTAAGGCGCCGAGTACTGCTAGAGCGAGAAGACTTTTTTTCATGTATATCTCCAAGTGATCGAGAAGAAAAATTCAGGCTTCCATCCGAGCTACCCAACCGCCCCCGGCGGGGCCGGCTCAAATGCGTTCTTGCCTCTGGAAGCTAATTGAATTCTTTCAGAAAGCGATCACGGGAGGAAGCTTCGCCTCCCGTGGCGGCAGGGTTTTGGGCCAGATGTCGGTTCGGCGCAACATGCCGCGATCATGCGGGAGGATGAAAAAGCATACGGGGCGCCGAAGCGCCCCGCTTGATCCCGCAAGAGCGGGACCTAGAAAGAGTGCCGCAAGCCAATCTGCAGGGCGCTCGTGTTGGCCCCGTCGCTCGTGGCCCAGCCGCCTGCATAGCCGGCTGCGCCTGGCGTCACGCGAGCTTGACCGGAATTGTTCATCCAAGCATAGGCGCCGTAGAGTTGCGTGCGCAGGGACAGGTTGTAGAAATATGCGAGCGCATAGTGGTTGACCTTGGCGTCATCCGTGGCCCACGCACTGCGCGCGGTGTCGGTGGCAAAGTTGGCCGCGGCGTTCAGAGTGCCGGGACCCACCTGCCAAGTCGCACCGAGGTGGTAAATCTGTCCATCGGTGGGGCCGACAAAGCCGCGCGAACCGTCTGCGTCCCAAAGGTTGATTTGCAGGGTGCTGAGGATGTTCGTAATCGAGGTCAGGTTTCCGCCCGTCGCGACGACGATGTTCTGAACGTCCTGCGGCGACAGGATCGGGTTCTCGTTCTTCCGGTCCATGTACTGCGCAAACAGCTTAACCAAGCCCAAGGTGACCGTGCCGCCCACGTTGAGGGTCTGCAAACCGACCGAGCGGGAGGTCTGTTGATACGGCACGACGTAGTTTTGCTGATAGCCGATACCCAGGCCAAACATCGGCGTGTAGTACTGGAAATTGGCGCCCCAGAAGTCGTCGCCGCCGGTGGGCGCGTTGACGCGCTCTTGGCGCGTGGGTACGGGGGTGGCGCCTTCGGAGCCGCCGAAGCCATACATGGCCGAAAGGACAAACCCCTTCAACTCGGCCCGGTACTGAATGGAGTTATTGGCGCGAATGTTGATGACCGAGTAGCCTTGGCCCAACTGCCCGGCCGTCGAATCGGCAAAGGCATTGAAGCGGTTCAGGATCTCATAGCCCGGCGTGTACTGCCGCCCCATGAGAACTGCGCCGAAGGGCGTGACCAGACCGAGGAACGCCTGCCGGTCGAAGATCGCGTTGGCGCTGTTCACCGTCGTAACCGCCTGCAGCAAGCTCTGGTTAACCGAATTGATGCCGAGCAAGACCGACTGGTAGGCCGTGCTTGTTGGCGGCGCGATCGCCGATACCGGAGGCAGTACCGTGACGCCTTGGCAAGACGGGCCAGTGACCGCCGGCGCGGTCGCCGATGTGGTGTAACTCTGCGTGCCGCAGTAAAAAATCGGCGCGCGATTGCTATTGCTGCCGGTATCCAGTTCGAGCCGCATTTCGAGCGCAAAGATCGCCCGATAGCCGTTGCCCATGTCCTCGGATCCGCTAACGCCCAAGCGCGATCCGGCGGACATCCCGCTTTGCAAGCGGGTGAGGCTCAGACTGCCGGCATCGACGTACTCGATACCGCCGTCGACCAGACCGTAAAGGGTCACTCGGGACGGGCCCACGGCCAGATTGGTGTCGGCCAGGGGAATGCGGTCCGGCGCCCCGATTTTTTCTTGCGGGACGGGCGTGGACTGCGCAAAGGCGGTCGGGAAGACGGCGCTCAGGGCGACCGCGAGCAGGGACTTGCGCATGAATCTGTCTCCTTTTGGTCTTTTGAGCAACAACCTGCGGGTAAGGATAAACTCGCTGAAGCCGCTTGCTACATCGGCAGCGAATGACGGCGCGCCGAGGGGGGCAGTTCGTAACCTTTTCGCAACAGAACGTTTCCGCTTATGGATGTCGCCCCGGACCTGATGCTTGCTGCTGCTGATCGGGCGCTGCGTACGGTCTTTGGCTCTCCGTCTGGGCAGCGGCCCTACCCGAGCACCGGCGATATGCCCGGCGCGGTCGATCTATCCGACGAAGAGCGCCGGCATTCTGCGGCGTTGATGCGCGTGAATCATGTTGGCGAAGTCTGCGCGCAGGCGCTGTATGAGGCGCAAGCGATCGGCACGCCCGATCCGCGGCTGCGCGAGTTGTTTCTCTCGGCCGCGCGCGAGGAGATCGATCACCTGGCCTGGACGCAGCGCCGGATCGGCGAACTCGGCGGTCGCGCGAGCTTGCTCAACCCGCTGTGGTTTGCCGGTGCCTTCGCCATCGGCTTGGCTGCTGCGCGGATGGGCGATCGCGTTAGCCTGGGCTTCATGGCCGAGACGGAGCGGCAGGTCGAAGCGCACCTTGATGGGCACTTGCTGCGGCTGGCGCCGGGCGACCTCGCGTCGCGCGCGGTGATCGAGCGGATGAAGGAGGACGAAGTCCGTCACGCCGACACCGCAACCGACCGCGGCGGCGCCGATCTGCCGCTGCCGGCCCGGTTGGCGATGAAGCTGGCGGCGCGGGTGATGACCGCCACCGCGCACTACATCTAGGTCTCGTCCACCATCTCGATTGAGGTCGTGATCGCCGCTGTCTTGGCCAGCATGGCCGAGGCCGAGCAGTACTTCTCGTGTGACAGCTTGACTGCGCGCTCGACCGCCTCGCGCTGCAGGTTGCGGCCGCGCACGACGAAGTGCATGGCGATGCGGGTGAACACCTTGGGGTCGTCGGCGGCGCGCTCGGCGTCGAGCTTGACTTCGCAGCCGCGCACGTCGTGCCGCCCACGCTTGAGGATCAGCACGACGTCGTAGGCGGTACAGCCGCCGGTGCCGGCGAGTACCACCTCCATCGGCCGCGGGGCCAGATCGCGGCCGCCGCCGTCGGGCGAGCCGTCCATCGGCAACAGGTGACCGCTGCCGGTTTCGGCGAGAAAACTCATTCCGGCGCCAGTCCAGCGCACAGTGCATTCCATCGGCCAACTCCTCGGGTTGCAGGCGGGCCGGCACGGCGGGTAAAATCTGCGGCTTCCCCAAATCGCGTGCGCGGCTTTTCGGGCCGCAGTGTGTACCATGAAGACTTTCTCTGCCAAGACCCACGAAGTCCAGCGCGACTGGCTGCTGGTGGATGCCAACGAGCAGGTGCTCGGCCGTCTCGCCGTCGAAATCGCGCGCCGCCTGCGCGGCAAGCACAAGCCCGAGTACACCCCGCACGTCGATACGGGTGACTTCATCGTCGTGGTCAACGCCGCCAAGATTAAGGTGACCGGCAACAAGGCGCAGGACAAGATGTACTACCGCCACACCGGTTATCCGGGCGGCGTGCGGGAGACCACCTTCGCCAAGATGCAGGACCGCTTCCCCGGCCGCGCGCTGGAGATCGCGGTCAAGGGCATGCTGCCCAAGGGTCCGCTCGGCTACGCGATGATCAAGAAGCTCAAGGTCTACGCCGACGGCGAGCACCCGCACGGCGCCCAGCAGCCCAAGCCGCTGGCGATTTAAGGACGCATTCCCATGATCGGTACCTACAACTACGGCACCGGCCGGCGCAAGAGCTCGGTGGCGCGCGTGTTTATCAAGCGCGGCAGCGGCAAGATCGTCGTCAACGGCCGGCCCCTCGACCAGTATTTTCAGCGCGAAACCGGCCGCATGATCGTGCGCCAGCCGCTGGAGCTGACCCAGCACGGCTCGACCTTCGACGTGATGGTCAATGTCGATGGCGGCGGCGAGTCCGGCCAGGCCGGCGCGGTGCGCCACGGCATCAGCCGCGCGCTGATCGACTACGACGCGGCGTTGAAGCCGGTGCTGTCCAAGGCGGGTCTCGTCACGCGTGACGCGCGCGAGGTCGAGCGTAAGAAGGTCGGCCTGCGCAAGGCGCGCCGGCGCAAGCAGTTCTCCAAGCGCTAGTCGTCACGGCATCGCGACGCCCGCATGGGCGTCGCGACCGTTCAACCGTTGGCCGCGCGGCCTATACTTCGTGGCTTTGGCGGTTGTCGCGTCGGCGCGGCAGGCGCCGTCTCTACAGGTGTCGCGATGGCCTCTGACCCTGTTCGCCTCCGGCAATGAAGTGGAATCTCTTCCGCCGCAAGCTGACGGTCAGCGCGCCGCGCATGATCGTGCGCGGGCGCCTGCCGGGACCGGTGCGCGCGCTGCTCGGTTTCGTGTTTCTGGCCGGCGCTGCCGCCGCGGGCGTTGCCACCTACGAGTACGGCCGCCAATTCGGCGGGCCGGATCGGCGCGAGTTGCAAGCCGAGGTTGAGCGCCTGTCCTCGCAAGTGCGCGAACTGACCGCCGACCGCGACCGCTTTGCGGCGCTGGCCACGGCCTACGAAGCGCAGTTGAAGGTCGAAACCGTGGCCTGCGAAACCCTTGGCCAGCAGGTGAGCAGCTTGGAGAGCGAAAGCACCCGCCTGCGCGAAGACCTCGCCTTCTTCGAAAGCTTGCTACCGGCGCCAGCGGGCAAAAAGGGGCTGTTGATCCGCAGTTTCCGGTTGCAGCCGGAGGGCGCGCCGCACGAGATGCGCTACAAGCTGCTGGTGCAGCAAAGCGGCAAACCGGAACGCGACTTTGTTGGCACGGTGCAGATGCAAATCAACTTCGCCCAGGGCGGGCGCAGTTGGGTGTTGAACGTGCCCGACCCCAACTCACCCCAGTCCCTAGCGGTGGCTTTCCGCCATTATCAGCGGCTGGAGGGCACGTTCGCCCTGCCCGAGGGCGCGGTGGCGCGCTCGGTGGTGGTGAAAGTCCTCGCCAATGGCGAAACCCAAGCGCAGCAGACCTTTGCGCTATAGGAGCCACGCATGTTCGGTAGCAAGCGCCCCCCCGCCGCCAAGGAGATCGCCAGCTTGGTCGGCGCCGGCACCTCGATCCGTGGCGACATCGTCTTCCACAGCGGCATGCGCATCGACGGCGAAGTGATCGGCAACGTCTTGTGCAGCGAGGGCGAAAAAGGTGGAATGCTGGTGATCAGCGAGCACGGGCGCGTCACCGGCGAAGTCCGCGCCGCGCATCTGGTGGTGGCGGGCAGCATCACCGGCCCGGTGTATGCGAGCCAGATGGTCGAATTGCAGCCGAAGGCGCGGATCGTCGGCGACCTGCACTACAAGGCGCTGGAGATGCACCACGGCGCGGTGATCGACGGTACGCTGTTCCATGACGGCGGGCCGGGGCGACCTGCCACACCGCTGCAACTCGGCGTGGTGTCCGGCATGGCGGACAATTCCGGGACCGCGGCGGGGTGAAATCCGCGCGGTCGTTCCTATAATGCTTTTACTGTTTTTTGGAGAAAGCCGATGAACGCCCCCGTCGAAATGCCGATCCCGCTCGCCTTCTCCGACGCCGCTGCCGCCAAGGTGCGCCAGTTGATCGACGAGGAAGGCAATCCCGAGTTGAAGCTGCGTGTCTTCGTGCAGGGCGGCGGCTGCTCGGGCTTTCAGTACGGCTTCACCTTCGATGAAGTCGTCAACGAAGACGACGCCACGATGGAGAAAAACGGCGTCACGCTGCTGATCGACTCGATGAGCTACCAGTACCTGGTCGGCGCCGAGATCGACTACAAGGAAGACCTCGAAGGCGCGCAGTTCGTGATCAAGAACCCGAACGCGACCACCACCTGCGGCTGCGGCTCGTCGTTCTCGGTCTGAACGCGACCTGCACTTTATGTGCGCGGGGCGCCACGGGCGCCCCGTTGCATTTCAGCCCGCCGGATACCGCGCTCCCAAGACCCGCGCACCACGCGCACCGGTGACCGCAGGCAGGTTGCCCGCTTCGCCGCGCAGGTGCGCCCGCGCCAGCCAGGCGAAGGCCAGCGCTTCCACATGCTCGGGCGCCACGCCGAGCGCCGCGGAACCGACCACGGGGCGCGGCGCGCAGGCGTCGGCGAGCGGTGCCATCAACGTTGGGTTGTAGGCGCCGCCGCCGCACACCACGACATCCTGCGCTTGCGGAACGTGGGTGGCGATCGCCTGCCCGATCGTCGTCGAGGTCAACTGCGCGAGGGTGGCCTGCACGTCGCGCGCATCGACGAGCCGTCCGTGCAGCCGCCGCTGCAGCCAGTCGAGGTTGAAAAGATCGCGCCCGGTGCTCTTGGGCGGCGGCGCGGCAAAGTACGGTTCGGCGAGCAACTCGGCCAGCAAGGCGCCATCGACGGTGCCGGCCGCAGCCCAGCGGCCGTCGCGATCGAACGGCTCGTTCAGACAGGCGCCGATCCACGCATCGAGCAGCACGTTGCCGGGGCCGCAGTCGAAACCGATTATCGGCGCCGCGTACCCACGCGCGGGCACGCCGGTCACATTGGCGATGCCGCCGATGTTGACCACCGCGCGCGGCGCATCGACGGCGAACACCGCCGCGTGAAACGCCGGCACCAGCGGCGCGCCCTGGCCGCCGGCGGCAATGTCGCGGCTGCGAAAGTCCGCCACCACGTCGATGCCGGTCAGCTCCGCAATCAGCGCGGGCGCGTTCAGTTGCAGCGTGTAGCCGGCGTCGGGCCGGTGGCGAACGGTCTGGCCGTGCACGCCGGCGGCGCGGACGGCGCCGGCCTCGACGCCGGCGTGCAGCAACAGGTCTTCGATGGTCGCCGCGTACGCCCGCGCGAGGTGCTGCGCGGCCACCGCGGCGCGATGCAGTTCATCGCCGCTTTCCGCTTGCAGCCGCAGCAATTCCGCGCGCAACTCCGGCGCAAAGCCGCGGTGCACATGCGCCCGCAGCGTCGGGCGCGGCGCGGCAAAGTCCGCCAGCACCGCGTCGACGCCGTCGAGACTGGTGCCAGACATCAGGCCGATGAAGAGTTCCGCCATCGCGTGCGCCTCGCAGAGCGTCAATTAGACTCCGCCGCCTGCTTTTGCGCCAATCGCCCATGTCGGACGCCACCCATCCCATCACGCCGGAAGTCGAGCGGGATCTCGCGCTGATCAAGCGCGGCTGCGACGAATTGTTGGTCGAGTCCGACTTCGCCGCCAAGCTCGCGCGCGGCCGCGCCACCGGCGTGCCGCTGCGCTGCAAGCTGGGGCTGGATCCGACCGCGCCGGACATCCACCTCGGCCACACCGTGGTGCTCAATAAGCTGCGCCAGTTGCAGGACCTCGGGCACACGGTGATCTTCCTGATCGGCGACTTCACCGGGATGATCGGCGATCCCTCGGGCCGCAACACCACGCGCCCTCCGCTGACGCACGAGCAGATCGAGGCCAACGCCAAGACCTACCTCGACCAGGCTTCGCTGGTGCTCGACGGCGCCAAAACCGAGATCCGCTACAACTCCGAGTGGTCGGAGCCGCTCGGCGCAGCCGGCATGATCAAGCTCGCCGCGAAGTACACGCTGGCGCGCCTCTTGGAGCGCGACGACTTTGCCACGCGAATGCGCGAGAACGCGCCGATCGCGATGCATGAACTGCTTTATCCGCTGATGCAGGGCTACGACTCGGTGGCGCTGAAGTCCGACCTCGAACTCGGCGGCACCGACCAGAAGTTCAATCTGCTGGTCGGGCGCGAACTACAACGCCACTGGGGCCAGGAGCCACAGTGCGTGCTCACCATGCCGTTGCTCGAAGGGCTGGACGGCGTGGACAAGATGTCCAAGAGCAAGAACAACTACATCGGCATCACGGAGCGGCCCTTCGAGATGTTCGGCAAAGTGATGTCGATCTCCGACGAGCTGATGTGGCGCTGGCTCGACCTGCTGTCGATGCGCAGCAACGAAGAGTTGGCGGCGCTGAAGCGCCAGGTCAAGGAAGGCCGTAACCCGCGCGACGTGAAGGTGCTGTTGGCCAAGGAGATCGTGGCGCGCTTCCACTCCGCGCGCGCGGCCGACGAGGCGGATTTCGAGTTCATGGCGCGCTTTCGTTCCGGCGCGATCCCGGACGAGATGCCGGAGTTCACGCTCGCTGCCGATGCGCAGGGCGGGCTGTCTGTGACCGCGCTGCTCAAGCAGGCGGGGCTGGCGCCCTCGACCAGCGAAGCGGTGCGCAACATCGAGCAAGGCGGCGTGAAGATCGACGGGCAGAAAGTCTCCGACCGCGCTCTGCGGCTCGCCCCCGGCACCTACGTCGTGCAGGTCGGCAAGCGCAAGTGGGCGCGGGTGACGGTGGCGTGATCGCGCTGATCCAGCGAGTTGCCGAGGCGCGCG